>JBEKCN010000201.1:0-6516 GCA_050014855.1 Streptosporangiaceae bacterium
GGTTCGGTCACCAACCACGCCATCGCCGAGGGTCACCCGCCATCGGGCCGGCCCGTGGTCTCCGCCCCGTCCGAGGTCACCATCACGCTCATCCTGGCGCCGCGAGTGCCCGTCACCGGCTAGGACTCCCGCGGCCCCCTGAGCACGACGCCCGCAGCCGCCATTTCCCTGCCCAGCGGTGCGCACGAGATGGTCCCCGGCCAGGCAGCCCACCAGACACGGAGGGACGAGATGCACAAGCTCAGCGGATCTAGGCCCTGGTCCGCTCCCAGCAGGCAGGACTAACCGGCCATGCGACCTCTCGATCGCCCGGCGCGGACCAGGATGACGGCGGCCGCGGCCCTGACCGTCGCGAGCGCCCTACTGGCCGGTGGCTGCGCCCGATCGCCAGCCGCCCGGCCACCCACTGCCGGCCCGGCCCGGCTGCCGGCCGGCAGCACGCTGCTGGCCACGCTAAGCGGCGCCGTGCCCCGATTCGCCAGCCCGGGCCGGGCCGCGGCCGGGCGGGTGCCCGGTACCTGGTACGACGCCCGCTCGGTCCTGCCAGTCGTGGCGACCAGGCCCGGCTGGGTCCGGGTTCGGCTCGCGCAGCGGCCCAACGGCTCGACGGCGTGGCTGCCCGCCCGCGACGTCAAGCTGAGCAGCACGCCGTATCGCATCGTCGTCAACCTGGCCGCGACCCGGCTCACCTTGTACCGGGCGGGCCGGAAAGTCTTCGTCACCGCCGCCGGCGTGGGCACGAAGTCGGATCCCACACCGACGGGCCAGTATTTCGTGGCGTTCCTGGAGGAGCCGCCCACGTCCGCTCCGGGCTACGGGGCCTTCATCATGGTCACCTCGGCTCACTCCGACACCATCAGCAACTGGCAGGGATCCGGCGACGCCGTCATCGGCATCCACGGGCCGCTGGACAGCGGCCAGTTGATCGGCACCACCGGGGCTCGCATCTCGCACGGCTGCATCCGGCTGCAAGAGGCCGCTCTCCTGAGACTGCGCGAGGTCCCGCCCGGGACCCCCATCGACATCGTTAGCTAGGTGGCTGGTGCCTGTCAGCTGCGCTCCGTGCAGCGAATGCTGCCGCAGCCGGCCGCAGGTCAGGCCCCGTCGCTGACGCCGGGCTCGATCAGGCGGAACTGCTCGGTCACGCAAGCGTCTCGTCGCCGATCGCCGGCGTAGCGCCGAGGAACTCGGCCACGGCCTCGCGCAAGATTTGCTCCCTGGTACGTGCATGTGGATTCCCGGGCACTCACTGAGGAAGGCCAGGGCCGGTGCGGGGCCGCATCATGCTCTGCAGCATCTCCATGATCGCCGGGCTGGCCACGCCGCTCCAGTCGTCGGTCAGCAGCCCGTCCGTAGCCGGGTCACCCCAGTTAAAGGCCACGTTGCCGGTGACCGGGTTCGTGCCCTTGGCGTGCGTGGCGTTAAGGCCCCACCAGCACCAGTCAACGTCGTAGGCGGTCAGCCAGGCCTGCATGTTGCGCCACCACGCGGCGTTGCGGGCCTCATCCGGCGCAGACGCCGCCGCCAGGCCGAAATTGGCCAGGGAGCGGGTGTTGGTGCTGAACTCGCCCACCCACAGCGGGGCGATCTGGCCGTCCAGAATGTACCCGGCCTTGTCATTTAGGGACGCGAAGAACCCCTCCCGGGGCTGGTGGTCAGGGTGGAACCACGGATAGTCATGGCGCCCGTACACGACCTTGCCCGCCTGCTCCAGCCGGACCGGATACGCGATGACGCCGGTGAGATCGGCGGCGTAGCCGAGACCGTCACACATGATCAGCGGATCGGGATTGATCTGGTGGATGAGGTTCCCGGCCGCGGTGTACATCGCGGCGAAATCGGTCCGCTTCGCCCGGCCCCACGTCGGGGTGAGGGTGCGCCAGCCGACCCGGGCCTGCCGTGGCTCGTTCTTTATGTCCATCGCGGCGACCAGCGGATTGGACGCGTACCGGGTCGCGATGTCCTGCCAGGCGGCCATGAATGCGGCAGCAGGCCAGCGGCCGTTGTACCACAGGCCATTCTGGTCGTCCCCGGAGCAGCACCAGCCTGCGCAGAGCATGTGGCAGTTGGGGATGACGATGAGGCCCGCCCCCGTCAGCGCGGCCACGCACGCGTCGTAGGCCTGCAGCGGCGTAGACCCCGACAGGTCAGGGTTCGCGGTGAGAAAGCGATCGGGAACCGGTGACGTCTGCTGCGTCATCCAGACGCTGAACGGGAAACGGACGCAGTTGAAGCCCAGGCTGGCGATGGTCTCCGCCAGGGCGCTGCGGTGCACGTGATCCAGCCCCGCCACGACGCCGTCGTCCATGTGGGCGCCGATCCAGTTCACGCCCGCGAGCCGGACCCGCCGCCCGTTCGCGTCGACGATGAAGCGGCCGTCGGCGGACAACGGCGTCGCGACGGTCATCTCCGTGCCTCCCTTCCGGCCGGGACCCAGCAGGGCCCGAACCGGCGGACGCTAGATGTCCAGGCTCAGCGTGAAGGTGGGCTTGGGGGTGGTCTCGGGCAGCCGATGCTCGTCGGCCAGCCGGCGGATGGAGGTACCCGTGGCCAGGAATTCGGTGGCGTGCTCACCCCAGACGTGGTTCGATACGGCCACGTTGACCCCGACGATCCCGGACGCGTTGGCGTCGGTCGCCTCGGCCTGCATCCGCGAGAGGGCCAGCTCCCGCGCATCGTAGACGCCCTGGGTGAACTGCCGCATTTCCTGGTTCTGGCCGGCCTGCCGCAGGGCCTGCATCGCGGACTGGTGGGCGATGTGGTAGACGCAGGTCCCGAGCACGAAGGCGACCGGCACCGCGCCCGCGGCGAGCAGCCGGAAGAAGTCCTGGGCCGACAGGTCGGAGGTGAAAGCCCGGCCGTCGGGAGCCCGGTGCGCTCCGGTCCCGCCGGTCGCCTTCACCGCCGTCCCAGTCGCCACGAACTCCAGCACGTCCTGGCCCCAGGCGTACATCTGCATCCGCAGTTCCACGCCGACGATGCCGTCCGCGCCGAGATGGTCGGATTCGGCCCGCATCCGGGCCATGGCCAGTTCCCGCGCGTTGTACATGGCCTGGGTGAGGACCTGCAGTTCCTGGTTCTGCGACCAGCGTCCCATCTGCAGCCCGACATGGTAGATCGACGAGCCGACCACGAAGCCGAGCGGCTCGAAGCCTGCCTCGCCGAGCAGCACGTATTCGGAGACCGACAGGTCGGACGTGAACACGCCGTTCGGTTCCGCGCCGGCGGTCTGCGCCAGCCGGGAATCGGCCGCCTGGGGCTCCCACGTGGCGCCCGTGTCACCCGGGTTCTTCCCGAACAGGGGCATTGCTTCTCCTTGCTCTGTGGCAATTGTTATCCGGCTGCCATCCCGGCGTTTTACCGGGACTTCGCCTTGGTTTTGGTCCCGCCCCCGGCCGCTTGGGCCGTCCCCCCGGCCGCTTGGGCCGTCCCCCCGGGCGCCTGGGCCGTCCCCCCGGGCGTCTTGGCGGGCGCCCCCTTCGCGGCCGCCTTGAGCTGCTGCTTATAGGCGCGCACGCGGCCCAGGGAGTCCTCATCAGAGATGTCCGCCACCGAGCAAAACGTTCCAGGCTCGCCGAACGTCCCCGCCGCCTCCCGCCAGCCCGGCGGCTGCACGCCCAGCTGCTTGCCGAGCAGGGCCACGAATATCTGTGCCTTCTGGGCCCCGAACCCCGGCAGCTCGGCGACCCGCTGGCGCAGCTCCGCGCCGCTTGGGGCATCGCCCCACACCCGGCGGGCGTCACCGCCGTAGCGGGCCACGATCAGCTGGCTCAGGGCCTGGACCCGGGCCGCCATCGACTTGGGATACCGGTGCAGCGCCGGCCGCTCGGCGAACACCGCGGCGAGCGCTTCCGGATCGTAGTCGGCCAGCTCGGCGGCGGTCGGTTCGTGCCCAAGCCGCCGGGCCAGGTCGTAGGGTGCGCTGAACGCCCGCTCCAGCGGCACCTGCTGGTCGAGCAGCATGCCGATCAGCAGGGCCAGCGGGTCCCGGCTGAGCAGGTCATTGGCGTCCGGTTCGACCGGCATCGATATTGTCACAATGTCCCTCCCGTCGCGCGCACCATCATTGCGTATCGGCGTGACCGGCGTCACCCGCGTCCCACGCGGGGGAAAACTCCCGCGTTATGGTGGCGTCAGCCTCCTGGCCCGGCAGCGCCGGAGGTGCCATCGTGGAATCTGGCAGGCCGGCTGGTCGTTCTTCAAATGACGGGCAGCGCGTGCGTCGGCCGGCTTGCCAGGAAGAAGCCGGGGCGCAGCGTCCCAGCCCGGATGGATGGAGTCATCAATGACGCCCCACATGAAGTGGGCAATCGGCGGAATTATCGTCGGCTTTTTCCTGCTGTTGGTCAGCCCCTGGCTCGCTCTGGCGGTCATCGTCGCGGCGATCGCGATCCCGACCGCCGCCTACCTGATGCTGGACGAGTCCCAGCGGCGGCGGCTGCGCGAGACCAGGCGGCGCAGGCAGCTCGGCAACTAACCCTGCCAGACCCGCTAGATGCCGGCGCGCCCAGGCTCGGCCCACCGAGCCTGGGCCGCTCCCCGCAAACCGCCCTAAGCTGCCGCAGCCACCGCAGGAAACTGCTGGAGGAACACGTCATGGCTGTCCGCCGCCTGAACCACGCTGTGCTCTACGTCCGCGACCTGGCCCGCACGGTCAGCTTCTACCGCGAGACGCTCGGATTCGAGGTCCGCACCGAGGTCCCCGGCCGCGCCGCCTTTCTGGGGGCACCAGGCTCCGTCAACGATCATGACCTCGGCCTGTTCCAGATCGACAGGGCGGGCCCCCCGGCGCCGGGGCCCCATGTCGGCCTCTACCACCTGGCCTGGGAAGTGGGCTCCCTGCCCGACCTGATCGAGGCGCGCGAGAAGCTGTCCGCCGCCGGCGCCCTCGTCGGCCAGAGCGACCACCGCGTGTCGAAGTCGCTGTACGCCCAGGACCCGAATGGCATCGAGTTCGAGGTCATGTGGCGCGTCCCGGCCGAAGACTGGGACGAGGAGCTGCGCAAGGGCAGCATGATCGCCCCGCTCGACCTGGACGAGGCGGTGGCCCGCTGGGGTGAGCGCATCACTGGCGCCGCGGCCGGCTCCGCCACCTGAGCCCGCCCCTTGGCCCCTAGGTCAGCACGACCCGTCCGGCGCGGGTGAACCAGTCGTGCGGGAACGGTCCCAGCGTCTCGTCGTCGTACAGCTCGTAGTTCTGCCGGTCCTTCAGCGCCCCGTCAGCGTGGATCCCGGACTCGTGCGCGAACGCGTTGCGGCCGGTGCCCGGCTGGCCCTGGGGGAGCGGCTGGCCGAACGCGTAGCTGGCCCACAGGGCGAATCGCCGCGCCCAGGACAGGTCCACCGGATCGCCGATTGCGGTCTGCCCGGCCACGCCGAAACCGTGCCGGAACGCCAGCAGGCAGGTCAGCAGGTCCGCGTTGCCGGCCCGCTCGCCGATGCCGTTGATGCAGGTGTTGACCCACGCGTCCTGGCCCGCGTCCAGGTCCCCGAGCGCACCTGACACGGAGTTCGCCACGGCCATGCCCAGGTCGTTGTGGCAGTGCGTCTCGATCGGCAGGCCGGTCGCGGTGGCCAGCTTGGCGAAGCGCTCCCGGATCCGCTCCGGGCTGTCGCCGCCGATCGTGTCGCAGTACCGCACCCGACTGGCGCCCGCGTCCCGCGCGGCGAGCGCGAACTCCAGTAGGAACCCGTCGTCGGTGCGCGATCCGTCCTCGGCGTTGACCCCGATGGTCTCCGCGCCGCCGGCCCGCGCGGCCGCGACGGCGGTGGTCATCTCCGCGATGATGGCCGCACGGTCGAGCCGGCCACGGAACTTGTGCGCGATCGTCTGGTCCGATGTGGAGATCGACAGGTTGTAGTGCCGCAGCCCCGGTGCTCCCGGGCCAGCCGCCGGCACCGCGGAGAGCGCGGCGTCCACGTCCGCCGTCACGGCCCGGCACCAGCCGGAGAGCCGCAGCCCCCCGAACGCTCCCGCCTCGGCCAGCGCCACATTGGCCCGGACGTAGGGAACCTCGTGGAACAGGAACGGGAACCCGATCTCCGACTGCGCGACACCGAGCTGCCCCAGATAGAAGTTGATCATGGTCTTGCCGAACTTCGACAGGCCCGTGCGCGCGGCAGCCTGTTCGACGCGGGGGAGGTCGAGCAGCTCGCCCGGCGCGGGCGGCCCCGGCGGCAGGCAGGCAGCGCCGACATCGTGATCGAGTCGGCGATCACCGAGATCGCCGGGAGCCAGCTCCGGTACCGCGGGGCTGACGTCACGGATCTGGCCGTCCGGCGCAGCTTCGAGGACGTCGCCGAGTGGCTATGGTCGGGCCGGCCCACGGCGGCGCGATCGCCGGGCGGCTGTGGAGCCGCCTGGCTGGCCGCCGGGCCGCCCCCGCCCTGCTCAGGGCGCTCAGCGCGGCGCTGGTCCTGGTGGCCGACCACGAGCTCGCGGCCTCAACACTGGCCGCGCGGGTGGCGGCGTCGGTCCGTGCGGACCTTTACGCGGTCGTGGCCACGGGTCTCGGC
>JBEKCN010000202.1:0-6515 GCA_050014855.1 Streptosporangiaceae bacterium
GTCGAGATGATCGCCGCTCGGCCCGGCGTCCGGGACTTGTTCGCGGTCTCCTCATTCACCGACAAGGCGGTGTCCCAGCCCCAGTAGATGAACAGCATCAAGATGATCCCGGACACAAAGGCTGAGACGGGCAGGTGCGACGGAGACAGCCAGCTGAAGCTCGGGTGCAGGGACCCTGTCGGCGGGTGGCTGCCCAGCACCCGGACCAGCGCCGTGACCGACATGACCAGTAGCAAGATGATCTCGATGGACAGCAGCGCCTTCTGGAAGTTGGCTGAGACCTCGATGCCGCGGTAGCAGATGTAGGTCATCGCGACGATCCACAAAATGCCGACCAGCAGAACCCAGCCGCTGGCGGCATTCGCACCGATCGTGCTGTTCGGTCCCTGGAAGAGGAAGAACACGTACTGCCCGGCCACCTGGGCCAGGCTGGCCATGACCAGGACATCGGCCGCCACGACGCCCCAGCCGCCGGCCCAGCCGGTTTTCGGCCCGAACGCTCGGGCCGCCCAGATGAACGTGGTTCCGCAGTCAGGATCGGCCTTGTTCAGCTCGCTGAAGCCAATCGAGCACAGCAGCATCGGCACGAACGCCAACACAGCGACCAGCGGGGACTTCAGCCCGACGGCGGCCACCACGAAGAACAGCGTCGCGGCCAGGCTATAGGCCGGGGCGGTCGAGGCCACGCCCATGACCACGCTGGATACCAGGCCAAGAGCGCCTGTCTTGAGACCCTTGTCCCTGGGCTGCTCCACTGGCCGCAGGCCAGGTTTAAAGATGGCCATGGCCCACCCACCCCTTCATACTGTGATTTCCGCCTGGTCGTGCCCGGGACACGCAAGCGCGGGACGATCTACGCTACTTCGGACCGCTGCAGGACGAACGGCAATCCGGATATTCTGGGCTGCATAGCCATGTACGCGGCAGAACACGACACCCATCATGATCTGCCGCAAACCGCGCGTGCGCTCCTCCAAAGTGCTGCAGCTGCGAGAGCGGTCTATTGTGGCCGGGCGCCGTCCCTGGGCAGCCTCGACTTGGAGGAGACCGGCAACGCGCTCAGGCGGCGCCGCCACCACCGCAGCGGCCCTTGTGCCGGGCTGCTGATTCCCGCCGGCGGCCGGCGTGCCGGCCGCCGGTTACGGGTCCTTTTGGGTAGGTTTCTGCCATGGCGAGGGGGGATTATCGGCTGACCGCCGTCTTGGCCTTCCTGCTGGTCGCGGGCACTACGGCGGCCGGCTGGCACGGTGGCCGTCCAGCAGATAACGCGGCGTCCCGGGCGGTGCGGCCACCCCGCACCGGACCGGCGGCAGCTAGCGAGATGCCATCGTCGCCAACCCCGCGCGCGACGCCGGACGCCGCGGTCGCAGGGCCCCCGGCGCTCAGTCCCAGGGCCCGCAGTTCCTGCCCGGCCGCGGCGTCGGCCTGCGTGGACCTCACCGACCACCTCACCTGGCTGCAGTCCGACGGCCGGATCACCTACGGCCCGGTGCTCATGGAACCCGGGCCGCCCGGCACGCAGCGAGCGACCCCGCGCGGCACCTTCCATGTCCAGTGGAAGATTGGCCCGAACTACATCAGCACCGAGTACGACGAGCCGATGCCGTACGCCGTATTCTTCGCCCCCGGCGGGATCGCCTTCCACGGCGGCAGCCTCACCACGCCCTCGCATGGCTGCGTCCACCTGGATATTGGCAGCGCCCGCTACTATCACGACCACCTGCCGGTCGGAGCCGAGGTCGTGGCCTTCTGAGCCTTGCCCGCCGAGCCCTGCCCGCGCCGCCGGCCCCGGGATGACTCGTCCGCAATGCTCAGACCGAGCTTCCTGACGGCCGCAGCCCGGCCGGATCTGGGTGAGGAAATGCGCCCTCGGCATCAGCAGGCTCCCAAGAGGCCGCGGGCCGGCCCCACCGGGGAGTCGACCGGGAGAGGGCGATGCCAGGCTCCCGGGCTGCCGTTGTTAGTACCATGACGCTGAGGAGGTTTAGGTCATGACCACCGCGATCATCGGCACTGGAGGGATCGGATCGGTCATCGCCCGCCAGCTCGCCTCGGGCGGGGAGACCCTGCGGCTCTCGAGCGCCGACAATGCGTCGGCACGAACGCTGGCTGCTGAGATCGGCCGAGCTGCCGTCGTCGCCGTCGACAACCGCGACGCGTTGCAGGGCGCCGATGCCGTCGTCCTGGCGCTGAGGTTTGCCGTGCTGAAGGGCGTCATAGACGAGATCGCCGACCCGCTAACCGGCAAGCTCGTGGTCGTTCCGAGCAACCCCCTCGCCGCCGACGCCCAAGGTAACGTCTCACGTCTCCTGCCGAAAGGGCAATCCTCTGGCGAGGTTGTAGCCGGGTGGTTGCCTGCGGGGGCGCGCTTGGCCATGGCGTTTGGAACCCTGTCGGCCGATCTCTTCGAGTCCTCTGGCAACCGGTCACCGGAGCCGGCGGTCCTCTTCTACGCGACCGACGACGACCGTGCTGGCGAGGAAGTCGAGCGGTTGATCCGAGCGGCCGGCTTCGAGCCGGTGAAGGTCGGCGGGATCGAACAGTCGGGTCGACTCGAGGTGGGCGGCGACCTTCACGATCTCGTAGTCGACCCCGCGAAGGCGCGGTCATTGATCGGTGGGGCTTGATCGCTTCGCCGCCCCCGCCGGGGGACCTCTTCGGTCGGGCGGCAGCTTCGGTGCCAGTAAAGGGCCCGCCAGCACCCGCCAGACCAGTGCGAGCAGTGAGGCTCAGGTTCGGGGAGATGTGGAACGAGCGATGGTCAGCTCCCAGTAGGCGAACGAGAACTGTGCCGCCGCCAGGGCCAGGAACACCATCGTCCACCCGTAGGTCTTCCAGTCGTTCCCGCCGAACGAGAGCGTAACGGCGCCAAGGCCGGTCAAGGCAATACCACTGGCGATGCGCACCCTTGCCGAGGCACGGAGGTGGCGGTACTCCCACGGCGAGATTATGCGTTGCACGCCGGATCGCGGGGGAGATGCCCACCATCCGCGCGGACCTTTGGGAGCGGTGTTGTCATTGGTTGCGTACATGGGATGTCTCCTGTGACCTTCGGTGTCCGGCCACCCCGTTCACCTATCAAAATGATATCACTTTGATAGGTGACGTGGCAAGAGCGGTAGCCGCATGGGCAGACTGGGCCCAGGTAGAGCAGACTCAGCGCAAGGACCTGTTCGGCTCAAGATCGACGAGTGCGACAGCGTGATCGTGCTGGCGCCAGAGCGCAGATGCCCCAGCCCGCGTCCCGGCCATGACATCAGCCGGGCTCGTCATCGCCAGGCGGTGACGGGCTGGTTTGGGTGCGGCTGGTGGTGGCTGGGCGCCCGCGCGGCCGCATGGGCCGGGCGCGGTCGGGCAGCCGCGCCGCGTCGGCGAGCGCACGGCGGAGCAGGAATTCGATCTGGGCGTTGGTACTGCGCAGCTCGTCGCTGGCCCACTTGGCCAGGGCGTCGTGGACGGCGGGGTCCAGCCGCAGCAGGACGCTCTTGCGTTCGGTCACCGCGGTTCCGTGCCGGTAGTCACAGGCAGCGCTGTCACTGGTAGAGGGTGCCGGTGTTGACGATCGGCTGGGTGGCCTGCTCGCTGCACAACACCACGAGCAGGTTGGAGACCATCGAGGCCTTGCGCTCCTCATCCAGCTCGACTACGTCCTCATCCTGGAGCCGCTGCAGCGCCAGCTGGACCATGCCGACCGCGCCTTCCACGATCCGCTGCCGGGCGCCGACCACCGCGCTGGCCTGCTGCTGGCGCAGCATGGCCTGAGCGATCTCCGGGGCGTACGACAGCCGGGTCAGCCGCGACTCGATGATGCGCACCCCGGCAGGTGCGACCCGCGCGGCGATCTCGGTGGAGAGCTCACCGGTGATCTCGTCGGCATTGTCGCGCAGCGCCAGTTCATCTTCCCCGCGGCTGGTGTAGGGGTAACTGGAGGCGATGTGCCGGACGGCGGTCTCGGTCTGGATCGTGACGAACTGCGTGTAGTCGTCCACGGAGTAGGTGGCGCGAGCGGTGTCGGCGACCTGCCAGACGACCACGGCAGCGATCTCGATCGGGTTGCCGCCGGCGTCGTTGACCTTGGCCTGCGCCGATTCCTGGTTGCGGATCCGGGTGGAGACCGCGATCCGGCGGGTGAACGGGTTGACCCACTGCAAGCCCTGGTCGCGGATGGTGCCACGGTACCGGCCGAACAACTGAACGACGCGGGCTCGCCCGGGGACCACCGGGGTCAGACCTCCCAGCACGAGGGCGCTGGCCAGAAAGATCAGCGCGCAGACCAGGCCCAGCGCTACAGCAGCGCCGTGACCTTGGCGGCTTGCCACCACAGCCACCGCCACTCCGGCCAGCAGCCCGGCGATGCCCAGCACCAGCATGCGCAGGCCGGGCAGGAACCGGGCCTCGTGCTCGGTTACCTGCTGGTCAGGCGGTTGCGGAATTGCGGCGGCGGCAGTCTGTATAGTCATCTGGCGCTCCTCTGAATGGCGAGCCCTGATATCACATTCTAATCTTGATGATATCGATTTTCCCGGGCAAGACGCCACGCCCGATCCAGCCGGTACCAAGACGGCTCACCCGGCAAGGCATCACCGAGGTCATTGTCTGCGGCATTCGGGCCGAGCAATGCTGCGACACCACGACCAGGACCACGACATCCAAGACGAGCTGGCTAAGCGCTACCCAAGAGCGACGGTCATCCGCGACGTGCTCTACGTCAGGCGGCAGCTAGATCGCCATCCCGACCCGTGGCCACCGTGAACCAGCCCCCGGCTATGCACGCGATCACATGAGGCCAGCGCGCACCCCGCACTTCTCCTGGCTCCATTACCGCCACATCGGCCGGGACGACGCCGCGCGTACAGTCGCGGGATGGCAGCACTGGCTGGATGCGGTGGGCGAGTGGCTACGTGAGGGGCGATCCCCGACTGTATTCATCCATATTCATCCATACGCCCGACAACGTTGGGCGCTTGAGCTGGCACGCCGGTTCCATGACGATGCGCGAGCCCGGGTACCGGGGGTCGAGCCGCTGCCGGAGCCGATCGTTTCCGGGCCACCAACTCTCTTCTGAGTCTGCGCCAGACACGCTGGGTCAGCTCGGGCTTGCCCAGGCCGGGTGATACTCGAGCGTAAAATCTGTTACTCCGGGCGGCGGTCGGCCCAGGGCGGTGCGGCTTCCCCCGCGCCGACGTTGGCGGCTAGCTGCCCGAGCAGGGTACTGAGCGTCGCCAGGTCTGTGTCGCCGAGGCCCGCTCGCAACTTGGCGTCGAAGGCCATCGCGGTTTATGGCGGCAGCGCGGCACGGCCAGATCCGTGTGACGCCTTTCTTCACGGGTTGAGGAACTGGTGCCAGCCGCCCGGCAGGGTGGTCTGGCCTACCTCGATCAGGTACCCGTCGGGGTCACGCAGGTAACAGCGGATCTCGGTCTTGTGCTGTTTCGGTGGCGTGAGGAACTCGGCGCCGCGCGCGCTCCACTCCGCATACACAGCTTGGATGTCCGAGACCCGGATGTTGAGGAAGCTGCTGGCCAGGTCCGGATCGCGCGGTGGCTCGAGTGTGACGGCCGGCTTGTCGTCGGTCGGGCCGCCGCCGACGTTGATGATGATCCAGCTGTTGGCGAGCGCCACGTACGCCGGCTCACCCGCGCGGATGGTCTTGCCGCCGAGTACCTCCGTATAGAAGCGACGGGAGCGCTCCACATCGTCAGAAACGATGAAATGGGCCAGTGCGATCTCATATGCGGGCTGGCTGCCTTCAGGCATCGTGCACCTCCGTAGAAGCGGCAGCTGCAGTCCAGGTCGCCGGGCCGCAGGATGATCCGGCCGCAGGATGATCCGGCCGCAGGATGATCCGGCCGCTCAGAGCGCCCACGCCACCATTTCAGCATCACGTTGAGTGAGGCGGGACGTCAAGGAGAATGCGCGCCGTCCCTTCGTTCGGTGCGCCTGGCTGAGAGGGCGCCTGATTGGCTACAGTCACCCGCAACGGGTAAGTCTGTGCGCGGCCGCGCGCGGGCTGATACGGCTGGCTGACGCTGGCGATTGCCCCGGGAGCACCCTCCAGCGGTACGTCGCGGCTGAGTCGCCGCGTGCTGCCGGTGGAGCGCTACCTCGAGTCAATGCGCCGGATTGGTGTACGAGGAAGTCATGAGCAGACGCGCACTTGTTCTGGGCGGCGGCGGTGTCACCGGCATTGCCTGGGAGACCGGCCTGATCGCCGGGCTGGCCGAACTGGGCATCGACCTGGCCGCAGCTGACGTGATCATCGGGACATCGGCCGGCTCGGTTGTCGGCGCCGACATAGCCGCCGGGCAGGAGCTTGAGGCGCTGTACCAGGCCCAGCTCGCGCCGCCTGCTCCTGAGCCCGCCGCCCGGATGGGCTGGGACGTCATCGGCAGGCTGCTGTGGGTCATGAGCACCAGCCGGGACCCGGTGCGGGCGCGGGCGCGGATCGGCCACTGGGCGCTGGCCGCGCGTACCATGCCCGAGGCCGACCGGCGCAAGGTACTGGAGGCTCGGCT
>JBEKCN010000203.1:0-6492 GCA_050014855.1 Streptosporangiaceae bacterium
TCAGCCACTTTTCAGCATGCGGTTGCGGCCAGGGGGCGGCTTCGCACGCTTCGTAATTCCCCAGCCGCTCCTACCTTACAAAAGTTAGACGCGCCATCTAGCTTGACGGATTGCATGGAGCGAGAGAATATTCGCTCTCCGCTGAGAGCCGGGCGCCGCGGTATGCGGTCTCGACGGGGGAGAATTTTGTTAATTTCTGATCGGCGGAACCTGAGTAAAATCGCGCCATCATGATCACAAGCTCAGGCGGGTGAGAGCTCGGCGCGGAGCGCGGCCGGGTCGGTGACGGGCAGCCGGCAGGTGAAGTTGCGGCAGACGTAGGCCGCGGCCCCGCCCTCCACCAGGCCCCGGCCGGCCAGCAGCGGGACGGCGGCGTCCGCTCCGTCGCCGAGAGCGAGCACGGCGCCGGGCGGTGCGGCCTGCAGCGCGGTCCGGTGCAGTTCATGGGTGTGCCGGCTGCCGGGCGGCCCCACGACAGCGATCTCAGCCGGCCCGGCGAGCACAGCCTCGGCGACCGCCAGTCCCCAGCCGGCCGCGCGGGGATACCGCCCGGCCAGGACGGGCAGTACGCCCAGCGCGGCGAGCGCCGCCTCCCGGTGACGGGCGGAACCGGTCAGCGCCGCGTAACTCAGCAGCGCGCCCGCGGCGGAGAACGCGCCGGACGGCGTGGCGTTGTCGGCGGGATCGGCCGGGCGGTAGATGAGCCGCTCCGCGCCGGACGCGGTGTCGTAGAACCCGCCGTTCCCGTCGCTGAACGAGCCGAGCACGGTCTCCAGCAGCTCGCCGGCCAGCGTCACCCAGCGGGCCTCCCCGGTGACCCCGGACAGGGCCATGAAGCCTTCGGCCACGCACGCATAATCCTCCAGAACGCCCGCGCTCGGCCCGGCCGTCCCGTCCCGGGAGCTTCGCGCCAGGCCGCCATCGGACAGGTGGACCTCGGCGATCAGGCGGGCCGCACCCTGGGCCGCCGCCACCAGGTCAGGCCGGTCCAGCAGCAGCCCGGTCTCGGCCAGCGCCGCGATGGCCAAGCCGTTCCACGCCGCCACGACCTTGTCGTCCCGGCCCGGGCGGACCCGGTGCTCCCGCGCCGCCAGCAGGGCCGCGCGGACGGCGGCGAAACGCTCCGGGTCCGCGGGCTCCGCACGCCGCTGGAGCACCGAGCGGTGCCGCTCGAAGGTACCCGTCTCGGTCACGCCGAAGACGTCCGCGGCGTACGCCGCGTCCTGCGGGCCAGCGGCCTCCGCGACCTCAGCTCGCGTCCAGACGTAGAACCGTCCCTCCTCGCCTTCACTGTCGGCGTCCAGCGATGCGGCCAGGCCGCCCTGGGGAGTACGCAGCTCGCGGAGCATCCAGTCACAAGTCTCCGCGGCCACGCGGCGAGCCAGCGGCGATCCGGTCCGGCGCCAGAAGTGCGCGTAGACCCGGGCGAGCAGGGCGTTGTCGTAGAGCATCTTCTCGAAGTGCGGCACGACCCAGGCGGCGTCCACCGAGTAGCGCGCGAACCCGCCGCCCAGCTGGTCGTAGAGACCGCCCCGGGCCATGGCCTCCAGCGTCTGCTCCGCCATCCGCCGGGCCTCGGTGCTACCCGCCCGCTCATCGTGCCGCAGCAGGAACTCCAGCACCATGGACGGGGGGAACTTCGGCGCCCGGCCGAAGCCGCCGTGCGACTCGTCGAAGTCGCCGCCTAGGCCCGTGAGGGCCGCGGCGCACGCGCCGTCCAGAGCCCCGCTGCCGGCTCCGGTCCCGGGCAGGCCGGCCAGAGCGCCGGAATCGCCGCCGTCACGCAGCGCCCGGGCGGTGGCCGACGCGTTGCTGGCGAGCGCCTCGGTGACGCGGGCGGCCTGTTCCCGTACACCGCTCCGGTCTTTGTTCCAGGCCTCGGTGACACCGCGGATGAGCTGCTGGAAGGTCGGCTGCGGAAAGTAGGTGCCGCAGTAGAACGGGTCGCGGTCCGGCGTCATGAACACCGTCATCGGCCAGCCGCCCTGCCCGGTCATGGCCTGCGTCGCGGTCATGTAGACGGCGTCCACGTCGGGCCGCTCCTCGCGGTCCACCTTGATCGCCACCACCTTCTCGTTCATCAGCGCGGCGGTGGCCGGATCCTCGAACGATTCGTGTGCCATCACATGGCACCAGTGACAGGCGGCGTAGCCGACCGAGAGCAGGACCGGGACGTCACGGCGCCGGGCCTCGTCGAACGCTTGCTCCGACCACGGCCACCAGTCCACCGGGTTGTCCGCGTGCTGCAGCAGGTACGGACTGGTCGCATCCTTCAGCCGGTTCGCCATGGCTCCATACTGGCCCGCGTCCGCGGGCACTCGCGACGCCGGGTTGCCGACCGCGTGGTTCATGGACCCGGCGGGTTCATGGGGCCGCGGGGTGCAGGGAGATGCAGGGGGTGCGAGGGGCCGGCGGCGGTCAGAAGCCCAGCAGCACGTCCCGGTGCCGCCAGGCCAGGCGCAGGATCGCGGCGCCGGCCGGCTGCATGGCCTCGACGCTGGTGAAACGGTCCACGTTGGCCGCGCTGAACTCGATACCCACCTCGCCTGGGGCGGCGGCCGCCCCAGCGCCGGTGCCGCCGGTGAGGAGGTGCCCCTCCTCGTTGGCCGACACCAGGCCGCCAAACTCCGCGTCGAACAACTCCGCGTCGAAGACGAGGACGGTCAGCAGGTCGACGTCCAGGGTCAGCGGGTCGGCGCCGGCCCCGAGCCAGTAACCCCGCAGCGTCCCGGCCTGCCGGGCGCCGCTCAGCGCGGCGAAGAACGGCCAGCGCTCGTACTCGATCGGCGCCTGGTCACTGCCGTAGTCCTCGCTGGTGCCGAGCAGTTCCTCGGACACTTCCCGGGCGATGGCCCGCCACAGGCTGAGGTCGTTGGCCAGGTTCCCCCTGGCTTCGCCCGAGGGCTGGAACATACCGGCCGGCGCGACCTGGTAGAGCCCCCCGTTGACCGCGACACTCGCCGGATCCCGCCAGTGCAGGAGCATCTGGGCCGTTCCTGCCTCGCGGTCCAGGCGCAGGATCAGCGTGGCGATGCCGGTGGTGACCGAGCGCCGGGCCAGGTCGAGCGGGTCGCCGATCGCCAACCGCAGCGGCAACTCGTCCGGGCGCGGGCCGATCGCCCGGTCCGGGTGAGCGAGCACCCACGCCGCCGTCTCATGGGCGACGGCCTCGCTGACGTTGATCAGGTCGAAGTAGCGATTCGCGCCGAACCCGAGCCGGGGCCCGGCCGCCGGAGATTCGGCCGCCAGCAGCCGGTAGCAGATGCGGTTCTCGAGCAGCCGGGGCGGGCGGAGGGCAGCGAGCGCCTCGGCGTAGGACCCGAAGCGGGTGCCGTCGGCGCGCAGCGGGCGTACACCCTCGGAGCGGGCCGGCTGAACCGGGTCAACGGCCATGCCCGACCGGCCGGGGTGCCAGGACAGCGTGACGGCCTCCAGCGGGACCGGCTCAGCGGGCCGCCACTGCGGCCGGGCCAGCAGCGGCGTGCCGGCCACCCGCCAGGATTGCGGGTAGCACGGCTGCACCAGCGGGATCAGGTCGTGCCGGTGTGCGTTCAGGTGGTCCCGCTCACGCAGCCAACGATGCTGGCTCCGGCGGGCGTCCCCCGGGACGGCCGGCCCGGCTTCCGCCGTGGTGGGCTCGTGGGTCATGCGGGCTGTGCGGTGACCGGGGCGGGGCGGCCCGGGCCCGCGGCGCGGACGGACCGGGTACGCCGGAGCGTGGCCCAGGCCCGGCCGGCCAGGTAGAAGACGGCGCCCAGGACCCCGACGAAGAAGCCGAGCGGCCAGTTGGTCACGTACGAGACCGCGATCCCGGTCCAGACGGTGGCCAGGCCGAAGGCGATGGACAGGACGATCGCGAGTCCCGGCCGGGGCGTGAACGACCGAGCCGCGGCGGGGGGGCCGATCATCAGGCTGAACATCAGCAGGGCTCCCACCACCGGCACCGTCATGCTGGTGGCCAGGGCCATGATCAGCAGGAACACCATCTCTATCCGGGCCGAGCTCACCCCGCGGGCCTCGGCGACGTCGGGCATGGCGGACGAGAGCATCAGCGGCCGGAAAATGACGCCGATGGCCAGGATGCTCGCCGCGCCCAGGATCGCGATCGGCAGCAGCTCATCGGGACTGACGCCGAACACCTCGCCGAACAGCAGCGAGTACGTCTCCTGCGCGTACTCGGTGCTCACGCTGATGAACAGGGCGCCGAGCCCCAGCATCAGGACCAGGGCCAGCGCGGTGGCCACGTCGTGCCGGGCGCGGCGGCCGAACGCACCGATCCCCAGGGCCCCGGCCACCGAGAAAACCACCAGCCCAACCAGGGTACTGATGCCCAGCAGGCTCGCCCCGGCCGCGCCGGCGAAGGCGCCGTTCGGGATGGCGTGGGCGGCGAACGTCGAACCGCGCAGCACGGCGAAGAAACCGACCACTCCGGCAATGACCGCGACGATTGTCGCCGCGATCCAGGTGTTCATCATGAAGCCGCTGAACATACCCCCTCCTCGGAACAGGAGTGGGCCCCGGCGGCGCCGGATGCGGTCCGGGCGGATCGGGACCGGGACGATCGGCGCAGGTGGGTGAGCAGGTAGAAGATCACCACGAGGGCGACGATGAAGAAGCTCACCGGCCAGCCGTGCCCGTGCGGCGGCCAGTCGTAGCTGTCGTAAGCCAGCAGGATGCCCAGCCAGGTGGCGACCACGCCGATCAGCGCGGAGACGGCCATCGCGCGGACGGGGCCCCTGGCGATCCGCAGCGCGGTGGCGGCCGGACCGATCAGCAGCGCCGTGCTCAGCACGGCGCCGATGGCCACCGCGGACAGCGAGACCGAGATGGCCAGCGCGATCAGGTAGGCCGCGCCGACCGCGCGCACCGGCACGCCCCGGACCGCGGCGATATCCGGGCTGAGTGAGCTCAGCAGCAGAACCCGGGCCAGCACCACCACGACCAGCAGCGCGATCAGGCCGGAAGCGATCAGGGCCGGGACGGTCGAGGACGCGATAACGAAGATCGAGCCGAACAGCACCGTGAACGACGCGCCCGTGGTGCTGGTCCTGGCCGCGTCCAGGTACAGGAAGAGCGCGGCCAGACCGAGCCCCGCGCCCAGGACGACCCCGGTCGCGACGTCCCGGCCACGGCGGCGCTGGACGCCGATGATCTCCAGGAAGGCGGCCGCGCCGATCCCGAAGGCCAGAAAGCCCCAGAACTGGTTGAGACCGATGAGGAAGGCGCCGGAACCGCCGGTCGTGGCCACGTCGGCCAGCGCGTGCCCGGCGAAGGACTGGCCGCGGGTCACGGTGAACACCCCGACGACGCCTGAGGTGACCGCCACCACCGTGCCAACCAGCAGCGCGACGCGCACCGGCCCGCTCGACGCGAGCCCGGGCTCAAAGAGGTACTGGAAGAAGTGCTCCATGGCGGCTCACGCGGCTCCGCTGCCGTACACGTTATCCGGCTGCCGGTCCAGGTCGCCGGGGCTGCCGGTGTCCTCGGCGTCCTCGCCTGCCACGATCACCACCCGGCCGTGCACGTGCAGCACGTCCACGTGCTGGCCGTACAAATTGCTCAGCACGTCGGTGCGCAGGACCTCCTCGCTGCTGCCCACCGCGGCGCGGCCAGCCGCCACGTAGACGATCCGGTCCATCACCTGCGCCAGCGGGTTCATGTCGTGCGCGGAGATCAGGATCGCGATCCGCTGCTCATGCGCCAGCCGGGCCAGAATGGCGACGATGCCCTGGGCACTGCGGATGTCCAGGTTGGCGAGCGGCTCGTCCAGCAGCAGGAGTCGCGGGGAGCTGATCAGCGCGTGCGCGATCATCACCCGCTGCTGCTCGCCACCGGACAGCTCCCCCACCCGGGCGTCGGCGTAGCCGTCCGCCCCGACGGCCCGCAGCGTCTCGGCGACCAGGTCGCGCCGGGCCCGGGACGGCAACGGTATGCCAAGCCGGTTGCCGTCGATACCCAAGGCCACCACGTCCCGCACGCGTAGCGGCATGTCGGGCTCGATCAGCAGCTTCTGCGGCACATACCCGACCACCGGTCCCCGGCGCCGCCGTCCAGGCCGCTGGCCCGGCACGGAGCCCGCCACGGTGACCGTACCCGAGGACGGCGGCTGGAGCCCGAGGATCACCCGCAGGATCGTGGTCTTGCCCGCACCGTTCGGCCCGATGAGGCCGGTCAGCTCCCCCGGCCGGATGGCGAAACTGACGTCGTTGAGGATCTCGCGGCCGGACAGCCGGACGCTGATCCCGTCGAGCCGGAGCAGCTCGTCGGAGCGGGGAAGGCGCGCGCTGGTGGACGTCACAGTTTCTCTGCCGACTTCTTGTGGGCTACGGCCTGCTGAAGGTCGTTGGTCTCGGCCAGCATCCAGGTCTGGTAGGTGTAGCCGGGCGTTGGCATCGTCTCGTAGACCCCTACGACCGGGACGCCGCTGCGCTGGGCCAGCGAGATAAACGATTGCGTCAGGCTATCGGTCACCTGCTGGTTGTAGAGAAAGAC
>JBEKCN010000204.1:0-6474 GCA_050014855.1 Streptosporangiaceae bacterium
TCAGCCAGCAGGTCGCAGCCCGGCTGGCCATTGTCACCTGCGGCGGCCCGTTCAACCCGGCGACGCATCACTACCTCGACAACATCATCGTCTACGCGGTCCCTGTGCGGCCCGCTAGGTGATGCGCGCTGGCCGCGTCACCCCATCTCGCCCACGATGGCCAACCTGCCCGGGCGAAGGCGAAGAACGGCACGACGCCCTATTCCATCGTGACCTCGACCACGATCGCCGCCTGCGAAGGCAAGCCGGATGCGGTGAGTCAGCTCGGCGCGATCGCCGATCACAACACCGCCCCCGGTGAACGAGGCCATCGAATGCTGTCGGCCGGCCCGTGACCGCTGCCCAAAGACGCGTGGTGAGCGCGCCGGCTGCAGCAGGGCGTAGCGGCTCTCCCAGGCCTGGAGTCCGTGGTCGCTGACCACCAGATGCCGACGCAGCTCACCGATGCGCGGCAGCGGGCGATCCCCGGGAAGCTCCACGAAAACACTAGACAGTCGTTAGACAGAAGTTTGACAACGTTTGGGCGAGGGGCCTAACCTAATCTCTAGACAAACTCTAGACGAAGGCTTGACTGTGGACCCCATCGTTACGGGCACGACGACTTGCCCAGGACCCGCCCACGAGGCCTGCGGCTCAGGTGCCGCCGTCGGCTCCCGGCGGCCGTCCGTGGCCGTGATCGGCGCCGGGGTCTCCGGCCTGACCGCGGCGTACCTGCTCTCCCGCACCCACGACGTCACCCTTTTCGAGGCGGAGGGCCGGCTCGGCGGCCATGCGCACACCCACGACGTCACCGACTCTGCTGGCCGGCGGCACGCTGTGGACAGCGGGTTCATCGTCCATAACGACGTGACCTACCCCTGGCTGCGCAGGCTCCTCGGCGAGCTGGACGTCGAAGTGCGTCCCGCCGAGATGAGCATGAGCGTCCGCTGTGAGGGGTGCGGGCTGGAGTATGCCGGCGGCCGCGGGCTACGCGGCGTCTTCGCCCAGCCGCGCCGCCTCGCCGACCCCAGGTTTCTCCGGATGCTGTGGCAGGTCAGGCGGTTCCACCGGCGCGCATCGGCCTTCCTGCGCCTGACCGACGAGGAGAACCTCACGACGTACGGCGAGTTCCTGGAGCGGGAGGGGTTCACCGGCTACTTCATCGCCCATTACGCCGTTCCGGTCGTCTCGTGCGTGTGGTCCGCCGGGCGGGAGACCACGCTGGCCTACCCCGCGCGTTACCTGTTCCGGTTCCTCGACCACCACGGCATGCTGCGCGTCAACGGCTCCCCGCAGTGGTGCACCGTCGCCGGCGGGTCACGGGTATACGTCGAACGGCTCACCGGGCTCCTGCCGGACGTCCGTGCGTCCCACCCTGTCACGGACGTCACCCGCGGCGAGGACAGCGTCCACATCCGGGACGTCACCGGGCGGATCACCAGCGTGGACCGCGTCGTCATCGCCACCCACGCCGACCAGGCCCTCGGCCTGCTCACCGACCCCAGCGACGCAGAGGTCACCACCCTCAAGGAGTTCGGCTACTCACGCAACCTCACCGTGCTGCACACCGACAGCTCGGTCCTGCCGGACGCCGCGCAGGCCCGGGCCAGCTGGAACTACCGGATGACGTCCTGCCACCGGCCCGATCAGCCCGTTGTGGTGAGCTACTGGATGAACCGGCTCCAGGGGCACCAATCGCCGGAGACCTTCCTCGTCACGCTCAACGACCGCGAGCGTCTCGACCCAGGCTCCGTTGCCGCGGTCATGCATTACGAGCACCCGATCTACACCCCCGAGGCGGTCCGGGCGCAATCGCAGCTCGCCGGCCTCGCCACCGGGCGCACCGTGTACGCCGGCGCCTACCACGGGTGGGGATTCCACGAGGACGGCTGCCGCTCCGGCGTGGAGGCGGCACGGCACTTCGGAGTGACCTGGTGAGCACCGCCTCGCTCGGCACGCCGACGTCCGCGCCCGCACGCCCGCAGCTGCCCCAACTGCCGGCCCTGGTCGTCGGCCAGGTCACGCACCGGCGCCCCGGACCGGTCCGGCACGCCTTCCGGCACCAAGTCTACCAGTGGCTGGTCGACCTGGACTGCCTCCCCCGCCAGCCCTGGCACCTGCGGGCGTTCGCCAATTTCAGCAGCGCTGACCACCTCGGCGACCCCGGCCTGCCGATCAAGGGCAACATCGAGAACTACCTGGCGCTGGGCGGCATCGGCCTCGGTGAGCGGGGACGGGTGCTCATGCTGGCCAGCGCCCGGGTCCTGGGCCACGTGTTCGACCCGCTCTCGGTCTTCTGGTGCTATGACTCCGACGGCGTCCTCGCGTGCGTCGTCGCGGAGGTCCACAACACCTACGGCGAGCGGCACGCCTACCTCCTCCATCCGGACGAGGCCGGGACCGCCGTGACGGACAAGGGCTTCTATGTCTCCCCGTTCTTCGACGTTAGCGGCACCTACGAACTGCGGTTCACCCTGAGGCCGGACCTTGTCGCCACGACCGTGACGCTGCGCCGCGAGGGCGCCGTCGCGTTCTCGGCGGCCTTCCGGGGCCGCCCGGAGCCCGCGACGGCCCCGGCCCTGGCCCGCCGGCTCATCCGCCAGCCCCTCATGCCCCAGCGGATCTCGGCCCTGATCCGGGTGCACGGCATCTGGCTGTGGCTTCGTGGCCTGCCCGTCCGCGCTCACCCGCACCACATCCGGCAGGAAGGAATCTGACCATGACCGTCTCCACCTCCATCAGCTGGCCCGCCACCGCCACCACACCACGGGCGCCGCTCAGAGCCGGCATCGCGCGGGTGGTCTTCGACCATGCCGTACGGCGGGTCCGTGTCCGCGTCACCTGCCCCGACGGCCGGGTGCTCGGAGCAGGGCCGCCGGCATCGCCCGAATTGGAGGTCGTTCGCCCTGCGGCGTTCCTGGCCCGGCTGGGCCGCGACGCCAAGATCGGGTTCGGTGAGGCCTACATGGCCGGGGACTGGCGGGCCGGGTCCGGCAGCGACCTGGCCGACCTGCTGACATCCTTCGCCTCGCGGCTGACCACGCTGATTCCTCCGGCCCTGCAGCGGCTGCGTGTCTTCGTCGACCGGCGCGTCCCCCATGACCAGGAGAACACCCTTGATGGCTCGCGCAGCAACATCGCCGCTCACTACGACCTCAGCAACGACCTGTTCGCCGCTTTCCTGGACCCGACGATGACCTACTCCTCGGCGTGGTTCGACGACAGCGAGCCCGTGGAGACCGCAACCCGGCTCGAGGAGGCACAGCTGCGCAAGATCGACGGGATTCTCGACCTCGCCGGCGTACGCAGCGGCACCCGGCTGCTGGAGATCGGCACCGGATGGGGCACACTTGCCATCCGCGCCGCACAACGAGGTGCCCGCGTCACGACGATCACCCTGTCCTGCGAGCAGATGCGGCTGGCCCGTGAGCGGGTGGAAGCCGCCGGCCTGTCCGGGCTCGCCGAGGTGCGGGTGCAGGATTACCGCGAGGTCGACGGCGAGTACGACGCCATCGTCAGCGTCGAGATGATCGAGGCCGTCGGGGAGGCCTACTGGCCCGCCTACTTCGCGGCCCTTGACCGGCTCCTCGCTCCCGGCGGCAGGGCCGCCATCCAGGCCATCACCATGGACCACGACCGTTTCCTGGCCACCCGGCGCAGCTTCAGCTGGATCCAGAAGTACATCTTCCCCGGCGGCATCATCCCGTCCCTGCAGGCGGTCGACGATGTCCTCGCGGCCCACACCACGCTGCGCGTGACGCGGCAGCGCGAGCTGCGCCCGCACTACGCCCGGACCCTGCGCCTGTGGCGGGAACGCTTCCTCGATCAGTGGCCCCGCATCCACGCCCAGGGCTTCGACGAGACCTTCCGCCGCATGTGGGAGTTCTACCTCGCCTACAGCGAGGCCGGCTTCCGCAGCGGCTACCTCGGCGTGAGCCAGCTCCAGCTGACCAGGAGGCCGGCATGAAGCTGACCGGAAAGGTGGCCTGGGTCGTCGGCGGATCCAGCGGAATCGGCGCCGCCGTGGCACGCGAACTCGTACGCCGCGGCGCGACCGTCGCGATCTCTGCCCGGCGCAAGCAGCAGCTCCAAGATGTAGCGGGCGGGGACATGCTCGTCCTGCCCGCCGACGTCACCGACGCCGCCGCCGTCGCGGCCGCTGCAGCACGAGTCCGGGATGAGCTGGGCCCGATCGACCTCGCGGTGCTGTCGGCCGGCTACTGGAAGCAGATGGACCCGGCGGACTGGGACACCGAGGTCTTCGACCAGCACATCCGGGTCAATCTCGCCGGGATGAGCAACTCCATCGCGGCCGTGCTGCCCGGCATGCTGCGGCGACACCACGGCGTCATCGCCGGCATCGCGTCCGTGGCCGGCTACCGCGGGCTGGCCGGCTCCGAAGCCTACGGCGCGACCAAGGCGGCACAGATCAACCTGCTCGAGTCCCTGCGCGTCCACATCGCCCGGACCGGGGTGCACGTGACGACGATCTGCCCGGGCTTCGTCCGCACCGACCTCACGGCCGGCAATCCCTTCCCCATGCCCTTCATCATCGATGCCGGCCAGGCCGCACGATCCATCTGCGACGGACTGGAGCATGAGCGCACCGAGATCGTCTTCCCCACCCGGATGGCGCTGCTGATGAAGACCGCGCGCCTCGTCCCCGCCCGTGCCTGGACCGCCCTGTGGGCTCGCACCTCGCTCACCTGACCCACGCCGGCCCCGGCCACCTCACCCGGCACCAAGGAACCCGAAGGACCCCATGAAATTGCAGAAGACCGTCATCGTCGACAAGCCGCTGGACGCGGTGTTCGGCTACCTCTCCGACTTCACCACGACAACCGAGTGGGATCCGGGCACCGTGGTCACCGTGACCCAGCACGGCGATGGAGGGGCCGGCACCACCTACCTCAACACCTCCGCCTTCCTCGGCCGGGAGACCCAGCTGACCTATGTCGTGCGTGAGTTCGTGCCCGGTGAGCGCATCCGGCTCCGCGGGGAGAACAAGACGGTCATCGCCGTCGACACCATGACCTTCCGCAGCGTCGATGCCGGCACCGAGGTGACCTACACAGCCGAGTTCACCTTCAAAGGCCCGTCCCGTCTCCTCGGCCCGCTGCTCAGGCCCGCCTTCGAGCGGCTCGGCAAACAAGCACAGGCCGGCATGCGCACAGCGCTAAACCAGCTCTGACCAACCAGGTCCGCGGCCGCACGAGCCAACGCCGCGCCCAGTGGGCTTCACAGACCGGGACCCAAGGGCCGAGGGTGCGGCGCTGACCAGCAACGAGTCCTCGGGTCCGGTCATCCCCTCACCCCTGACCATATGGGCACACCTCACTCGCCTGGGAGGAACTCCCAGCCCCTCAGGGCAGGCGCTAAGCCCGAATCCTCCGGCCGGGGTTCAACTAACAGAACAGGTAATTCTGTACGCTCAGCAGGCGGCCGGGATCGCCAAGGCGACGCGCACTAAATCGGCGATCGGGAGCGCTCCGGGCGACAGAGGGCTGTCGGCATGCGGGTGACCTGGTGTCACCGTGCGTGCGGGAGGTCTCACTCGGCGCCTGGCAGAATGCCGGTTTATTCCGGGCCGTTGCCGGCCCGTTTCCCCTTCGCGGCCCGCAGCCTTGTCCGTCGTCCGATTCCGGGCAGTCTGACAACTCGCGTGCGCTGATGTAGGTACAGGGGAGCCGGTGCCGTTGCTGGGGGCGCTTTTACCAGGCGACCGGAAACGCGGCCAGGCCTCGCATCATGATCCCGGCTTGCCAGGTCAGCTCGTTCTCGGGCACGGCGATATGGAGCCCGGGGAGCCGGGACAAGATCGTGCCCAGCGCCACCTGGAGTTCCATCCGCGCCAGGTGGGCGCCCAGGCAGTAGTGAGGCCCGTAGCCGAAGGCGACGTGCGGGTTCGGGTCGCGGGTGATGTCGAGTTCCCCGGCGCGGGGAAAGACGCGCTCGTCGCGGTTGGCCGAGCTTCGGGCGCACAGCACCGGCTCGCCGGCCCGTACCACCACCTCGCCGAGGTTAACGTCGGCCGTGGCTATCCGGGGGTTGAGGGCGCTGCCGAACACGATGAACCGCAGCATTTCCTCGACTGCGTCCGGCAGCAGCTCCGGCCGGGCCTTGAGCTGGCGGAGCTGCCGGTCGTGGGTGAGCAGCGTGTACACCAGGTTGGTGATCTGGCGCGCAGTGGTCTCGTAGCCGCCGACCAGCAGCGCCATGCCCAGGAAGAGCAGTTCGGCTTCGGTCAGCCGGTCGTCGTTATCGCGGGCCTGGACGAGCCAGGTGAGCAGGTCATCGCCGGGCTGCGCGCGACGCTGCGCGAACAGGCCGGCCAGATAGCCAGCCAGCTGAAGGTAGGTGTCCTGCACCTGTTCCGGGGTGGACGTGGCCGTCGAGACGATCGCGTCGGTCCAGCCGCGGAAGGCGTGCCGGTCGGCGGCGGGGATGCCGAGCAGCTCGCAGATAATGATCGCGGGGAAGGCGAACGAGAAGCCC
>JBEKCN010000205.1:0-6435 GCA_050014855.1 Streptosporangiaceae bacterium
ATCGAGCACGGCACTCGCCGCTTCCGGATCCTCGGAGCCACCGAGCATCCTGTCCAGTCATAGGTAGTGCAGCAGGCCCGGAACTTGCTCATGGACCTGGAAGACGCCGGGACACGGGCAAATTTTGTCCTGCACGACCGGGACGCCAGCTTCACCTCCACATTCGATTCGGTGTTCCAGGCTGCGGGCATCAGGGTTATCCGCTCTGCGGTCCAGGCGCCGCGGATGAATTCGGTCATGGAACGCTGGATCGGCAGCTGTCGGCGTGAGCTGCCGTGACATCCCGGCGCGGTCACTCGCCGTGTCGATGGCCGACCAGTCGCAGGGCCCCGGGTGTTACCCGACGCTGGCCATGAGCATCTCGCGTCACCTACCGCGAGGCCGACAGCCATATCCGCCAGTTCTGGGCGGGGGCCCATGTCAACGGCCAAGCGGCTGGACGGGCGCAGCAGCCAGTACCGGACCGCGTGGCTTTCGCATCTGGACCGTGCCGCGACGTCGACGTCGCCCGGAGCCCATCGGGTCAGTTCTGGGTGGCGATCCTTAGGGCGTTAGGGGACGAGATTGAGCTGCGCGTGGGCGAGCTGACGCCGTGAGGTGACGCGGAGCTTGCGGAATACTTTCCGGAGGTGGTAGTCGACGGTGTTGGGGCTGAGGTAGAGCTGGGCGGCGATCTCCGCGTTGGTCGCGCCTGCGGCGGCTAGCCGGGTCACTTGTGCTTCCTGTGGCGTGAGGCCGTGGCTGTGCCGGGCGGCTTCAGCGGGCACGGTTTCCCCGGCTGCCGCCAGCTCCAGGCGGGCCCGCCCTGCGAAGCCTTCCGCGCCTATGTCTTCGAAGAGCTGGTGTGCGGTACGCAGGCTGGGGCGCGCATCCCGCGGGCGCTTGGCACGTCGCAGCCATTCGCCGTAGACGAGGTAGCTGCGGGCAAGGTGGGCGGGTCCCCGGGCGCGGCTGTGCTGGTTGATGGCTTGCTGGTAATGGTCTTCTGCGCCGGTGCCGTCGCCCGCGACGAGGGCCTGGGCCCGGGCGAGGAACCCGAGTGTGACCGGGCCGGGATTGGCGGCGGCCAGCTTGGTCAGGCGGCGGACCAAGTCCCGGGCCGCGTCGCGGTGGCCGGAGCGCTGGGCTGCCTCCACGAGATCGGGCAGGGCGAACTTGATTTGCGATGTGTCGTCGACGCAGGATGCGAAGCTGGTGTAGGCGGTGTCATAGCGGCTGCGTCCGAGCTCGAGGATGCAGCGGGCATAGTCGGCGAAGACGAGCTGGTATCCCTGGCCCTGCCGGTCGGCCTCGTCGGCAACTGTGTCCAGCAGGGTATGGGCCTGCTGGGTCTGTCCGCGCCACGCAGAGAGGAGCAGTGATCCGAGACTCCAGGGCTGCCCTCTGGCTTCTGCTATGACGGTCATCTCGGCAAAGCATCGTTCGGCCTCAGGCAGATCTCCGGAGAGGAGGCCAGAAACTCCGGTGTAGCTGAGCGCCAGCGACAGGGCGATCGTCGCTCCCTGCTCCCTGGCGGCGGTTTCCATCCGCCGGGTCAGCTCGTGCAGCCGGGGCTCGTCCGCGAGGATGGTGGCGTCGGCGCAGGCGGCGGCGAGCCACTGGAACATCTCGGGAGGATCTGCGGGTTCGTGCCGCACGGCGTCGATCGCGTGGCGAAGTAGCGGCGCGGCCGCGTCCAGGCCATGAAGCTGGAGGGTGGCATCCGCGTCGAGCAGCAGGTCGCCGATGGTGGCGGTCGCGCTGGGGCTCGGCGGAAGCGCTTGGGCGGCGTGGGCCACATCGGTCCGGGTTGCCCCCGCGGGCGCGAGCCGGCCGTTGATCTGGGCTTCTACGATGGCCTCGACGAGCATGTCGCGGGCCAGGCGGATGTCGACCGGGCCCAGGCTGGTGGCTGCGGCGAGCAGGGCGGAGGTCGCTTTCGCGGGCTGGCGTCGCGCGTGATGAATGCGGCCCTGAACCCGCTGGGCGAGGCCGAGGTGGCGCTGATCGTCGCGGTAGGCGGCGGCTGCGTCGAGTTCGGCTTGCGCACGGTCCAGGGCTCCTGCGTTGCAGCTGGCCTCCGCTGCGCTGAGCATCCGGCGGGCTCGCGCCGCCTGGTCGGCGCTGAGTGTGGCCGAGCGGTGAAGCAGAGCTGCCGCCTCTGTCCAGCCGCCGCGACCGCGTGCTCGTTCCCCGGCCCGTTCAAGGTCCTCAGCAACGGACTCGTCCGGGCCAGTGGCGGCCTGGGCCAGATGCCATGCCCGCCGGTCTGGTTCGGCCGGGCTGGTAGCTTCGGCCAGGCGGGCGTGTACGCGCTGGCGCTGGGCGAAGGAAGCGCCGTAATACACCGCGGAGCGGACCAGGGGGTGGCGGAAGCGGACCGTGTCGCGGATCGTGATGAGCTGCCGCGCCTCAGCGGTCGCGGCCGCCTCGATCGTGAAGCCAAGGTCCTTGCCGGCCTGCCACAGAAGGCTGGGATCACCGGTCGGGTCGGCGGCGGCGGCGAGCAGCAGGGACTGGGTGTCGGCCGGCAGCCCCTGGACCTCCCGGAGGTAACGCTGCTCGAGTTGGTGGCCCAGTGGCACCGGCTCGGGCAACGGCGAGTCGCTGGCCAGCTCCCCAGAGGCGAGTTCCTGGCCGATTTCGATGAGTGCCAGGGGGTTGCCGCCTGTCTCGGCGACGATCCGTTCGGCCACCGGGCGGGGCAGCTGAGGCCCGGCGGTGGAGGCGAGCAAGCCGCAGGCGTCCGCCTCCGCCAGGCCGGCGAGACGGAGTTCAGGGAGCCCATCAAGCATGCCGTGCCGCGGCGCGGGCTCGCGGACAGCGAAGATGATCGCGATGGAGTCGGCGTACAGGCGGCGCGCCACGAATGCGAGGGCATCGGCGGATTCGCGGTCCAGGCAGTGAGCGTCGTCGACCAGGCACAACAGGGGCTTGCGGGAGGCACGCTCAGCCAGCAGGCCTAGCGAGGCCAGGCCGACGAGAAAACGATCCGGCGTCCGGCCCTCCTGCATGCCGAAGGCCAGTCGGAGCGCGGTGCGCTGGGGTGAGGGGAGGATGTCTAGGCTGCTGAGGCAGGGCCGGAGGAACTGGTGCAGCGCCGCGAAGCTGAGCTCCATCTCGGTCTCGACGCCGTCGATCCGGATGACCTGCAGGTCCGCCGCCGCTGCCTGGGCGTAATCCAGCAGTGCCGTCTTGCCCACGCCTGGCTCGCCCTGGAGCACGAGGGCGCCGCTCAGCCCTCGGCGGGCGTCGTCAAGGATCTGGTCGAGACGGTCGCGTTCCTCGCCACGTCCGAGCAGGCCCTCCACGAGGCAAATCTACTGCCGCGAGCGAACACGCCGCTCGGCCGGCACGTGCCGCACGTGGTCGGCGGGCTGACGGACTACGTGCAGCACGTGATGCCCGGTCAGCGGGCAGCGGTAATTATGGGAAGCCAAGGGAGCCCGTCGCGTTCGCCCCGCGCGGGTCAGCGCCCGCCAGAGCTGGACGGGAGACAGCAATGCCGATGATCGACGTCTATGCCGCTCAGGGAACATTCACCAGCAAGCACGACCTGGCCCAGCAGCTTGCCGCGGCAGTAATGCGCTGGGAGCAGGTGCCCCCCATCGCGCTGTTCAAGAACAACACTGCCGCCTTCATCCACGACATGGCACCCGATTCGCTGTCCAATGTCGCCGGGGACAGCAACTACGTCCGGGTGCAGGTACTCACCCCCGTCGGCGTGCTCGACCGCGACAAGCAGCTGGGCGTCGTCAGGGAACTCACCGAAATCGTCGCCGCCCAGGCGCGCGATGCGACGCTCACCGAGCGCACCTGGGTCCTGATCACCGAATCCCCCGAGGGCGGGTGGGGCATCAACGGCCACGCCAACACCAGCGCCGACATCGCCGACGCTGCCCGCCGCGAACTTTCCTCTGATGCCCGTGTACTCAAATCTTCCTAACAAGTCGGTCAGGGGCTGCGAACGGGATCGACTACGCCTACCGCGATCAGGGTGAGGGCGCGTTCCCGCTGGTTCTTCTGCAGCACTTCCGCGGGAACCTCGACAACTGGGATCCGGCGTTGGTTGACGACGCTGGCCGGGTCCGTGTTTTCTGCTGCACCGCCGACTGCGGCCAGGGTTCCACCGGCAAAACCCCACGCGTACGACGGTCTTGTGCTCCAGCCGCGCTGCTTCGAAACCCACCTACGCCTTGTACCGCCGGCCCCCGGGACACGTCAATGGCGCAGGTGATCAGCTGACCTTACCCGACCTTGGCGGCGCGGCTGGATTGCTGATCAGCTGCCGGATTGCTTCTGACGGTTCAACAGATAGCCCGGCGGCCAGCAGATCCTGGCAGCGACGGAATTGCCGCAGTGCCTCGGACCGGTTGCCTTCGGCAAGGTGTGCCCTGATCAGTGCGGCGTGCGCGGTCTCCCGGAACGGCTCGAGCGTCACCGCGGCAAGTGAGGTCTGGATCGCCGCCACGTGGCGACCGCGCAGGCTGAGCTCGTCGGAGAGGCTTTCGAGGGCATGCAGCCGCAGCTGCCGTACCTGCTCCCGGTCATCCACCAGCCACTCGTCGTACCAGTCGGGGAGCAGGTCCTGCGAAAGCTCCCACCATGAGATGCCTGCAAGCTCTGTTATCGCGCTTGTCGCCGTGCGGTCGGCGCCAGCGCGGCCAAATGCTATGAGCCCGCGCACGTCGACCTGGACTTCGGCTCCCAGGCTGAGGCCCATTCCAGCGATGGCGACAACCGATCTGCAGGCATGGTTAGCCCGCCACAGGGCTGTTCGCAGATCGGCCAGGGAGCGCTCGGCCGAGCAGTCTGGCCAGAGCAAGCCGGCCAGATAAATCCGGCTGAGCGGCCGATCACGCAGAGCCAGCAGGGCGATGAGCCGTTGCGCACTCATCGGAAGGGCGACCTCCTCGAGCCCCTGCAGAAGCGTGAGGCCACCCAGTAATCTCAGGCGGAACGGTCGGCCAGGTTCGGTGCTGTTCACCAGCAAGCCCCCATTGTGCGAAGAGTTGCCGATGGGTGATCCGCTGCGTTCAGATGGATGATCACCATCAGCCATGCCGGTGGCCCCCAGGGCATCGGCCCCACTGCTAACTCCGAGTGTTCGCGACAAACTACGGGGGATCAAGCTTTTCCGAATGAATTCATGGAGCTGGCGTCTCTGCATCGTCACGGCCACGTTATTTAGCCGGCGGGCTGCCAGCCTTGCCCTCATGCGGCCCATAGCCAGCCTCGCAAGCGTCTCCGGGTGATCACCGCGCAGAAAATGCGGCCCATGTACTGCCTGGTGGTGACGGCGGGGCAGATGCGACGGTGATGCGGCAGTTCGAGAGTCTTCTGCGAGGGGGACTACTCTCCTCGCTCCTCGTGGCAGCTGCGCTGATAGGCGTGTCGACGAGGGCCGACAGTGGTCGCCTAGTTTCCCTGCCACCCAGCCCGAGGACCGCAGGGGATAGCCGGGAGGGATGCATGCCTGTCGCCCCAACCTACCCAGGGGTCTACGTCGAAGAGCTGCCCAGCGGGGTCCACACCATCACCGGCGTCTCGACGGCCGTCACGGCCTTTCTGGGGTACTTCGCGCAGGGCCCAATGAACCAGGCAACGCAGCTTTTTAGCGTGGCCGATCTCGAACGGAATTTCGGCAGCCTCATCGTCAACAGCGAGGCTGGCTACGGCATCAGCCAGTTTTTTGCCAACGGCGGGGCGGAGGCCTGGGTGGTCCGGGTTGCGGATTCCGCAAACCTGCCGCAGGCGGCCGTGATCGAGATAAAGGACACGACCGGAAACACGGTCCTGGTCGCCACGGCCGCAAGCCCAGGGAACTGGGGCAACAGCGTTCGCCTCGCCGTGGACTACAACACGACCACTTCCCCTACGACAACGACTTCCCCTCCTCCAAGCTTCAACCTCACTGTCACCCAGGTGGACTCCAGCAATCCGCCGACTGTCCTAGCGACCGAGGTCTACTGGAACCTGACGCTGACGCTCGGTGCAACCGACCCCAATTACGCGGTGGCCGTTGTCAACAACTCCTCCGCCCTCGTCCACCTGTCCCTACCTCAAGGGACGCCACCAACTACGCTTCCCGCACCGACGGGGACCGTGAGCACGGACATCCATACGCTCGACCTGTCCACACTGCTTAAGGGCGACATGATGACGGTGGAGTTCGGGACCACCACCCTAACCCCTGCCGTGACACTGGCCGGACCGCCAACGAGCTTGACGGATCTCGCCGCGGCAATCCAGTCGCAGCTTCGCAGCCTCACCACGACCGCAGCCTCGGCGCCATCGCTGCCTACTGCGACCGTGGCGCTGATCCAGGGCACCGATAGCGCGGGTGACAACACGGTGCAGCTGCAGATTTCAGCAGTCGTTGCCGAACCCGAACCCAGCTGGGCGCTAACTTTTGGCGGCCCCCTGGCCCCCAAACTCGGGCTGGAAAGCCCTTCT
>JBEKCN010000206.1:0-6419 GCA_050014855.1 Streptosporangiaceae bacterium
GTCATCCGGTGGCGCAGATCCGGGTCGGCCGTGGCGAGAATGCGGACGGCGAGCAGCCCGGCGTTCCGGGCGCCGCCGACAGCGACCGTCGCCACGGGAATCCCGGCCGGCATCTGGACGATCGACAGCAGCGAGTCCAGCCCGTCCAGGTGAGCCAGCGGCACCGGCACGCCGATCACCGGCAGCGGGGTCACGGACGCCAGCATGCCCGGCAGGTGCGCCGCCCCGCCCGCGCCCGCGATGATGACCCGCAGCCCGCGCTCGGCCGCGGTCGAGCCGTACTCGATCATCTCGCGCGGCATCCGGTGCGCGGACACCACGTCAGCCTCGTAGGCAACGCCGAACTCGGCCAGCGCGTCCGCGGCCGCGCGCATCACCGGCCAGTCCGAATCGCTGCCCATGGCGACGCCGGCCAGTGGCGATGGGCTCATGATTATGCTGCCTTCCGTCGGGCCCGGATCGTGATCGCGTCCCAGGCCACCCTCAGTCGCCGTCCTCGGTCCCCCAGCGCAGGAAGCTCGCGGCGCGGCGGGCCCGGTCGCGCAGCTCGGTGACGTCGTTGCCGAGCACGGTGACGTGACCGATCTTGCGGCCGGGGCGGACCGTCTTGCCGTACAGGTGGACCTTGACGCCGGGATCGGCCGCCATCACATGGATGTACCGGTCGTAGACGTCGGGGTCGGTCCCGCCGAGCAGGTTGGCCATCACCACCTGGGGGGCCAGCAGGCCCGGCGCCCCCAGCGGCAGGTCGAGAACGGCCCGCAGATGCTGCTCGAACTGGGAGGTCACCGCCCCCTCGATGGTCCAGTGCCCGCAGTTGTGCGGCCGCATCGCGAGCTCGTTGACCAGCAGGCCACCCGGCGTCTCGAACAGCTCCACCGCGAGCAGCCCGGTCACGTCCAGCTCGGCGGCGATCCGCAGGGCGAGCGACTGGGCCGCCTCGGCGCGGTTCGCCGCCAGGCCCGGCGCGGGCGCGAGCACCTCGCGGCAGATCCCGTCCCGCTGGACCGTCTGCACGACCGGGTACGCGGCGCCCTGCCGGTGCGGGGACCGGGCGACGAGGACGGCCAGCTCACGATCGAAGCTCACGTACTCCTCGGCCATCAGCCAGAGATCCAGCCCGGCGACTTCGGCCGCCTCGCCGGGTGACGCGCAGACCCAGACGCCCTTGCCGTCGTAGCCCCCGCTGACCGCCTTGAGCACCACCGGCCAGCCCGCCTCTTCGGCGAACCGCTCGATGTCGCCGAGGTCGCGGACCGGCGCGTACCGCGGGCAGGCCACGCCGAGCGCGGTCAGCCGCCCGCGCATGGCCAGCTTGTCCTGCGTGTAGCGCAGCGCGTCCGCACCGGGGCGGATCACGACCCCGGCTTCCTCCAGCGCGGCCAGGTGCGGGCCGGGCACATGCTCGTGGTCGAACGTCACGACGTCGCAGCCCGCGGCGAAGCCGCGCAGATCGTCCAGGGACCGGTAATCGCCGAGCCGGACATCGGGCCAGACCTTGGCGGCGCTGTCGTCGGCGGCGGCGGCGAGCACGCGGAAGCCGATGGCCAGCCCGGCGGCCGCCGGGCAGGTCATCCGGGCCAGTTGCCCGGCGCCGACCATGCCGACGGACGGGATCGCGGCTCCGGCCGGCTCCGCGGCGGGCGGCGGCGCGGGGCGCTCGTCGAGCTGTTCACTCACGGCCCGTAGCTTATGAGCAGGCCAGGGGTGCCCGCACACGGCGTCACGCTCCGGAGCCAACCGGGCAAAATTAACTTTGGCGATACATTCCTTCCGCGCTAGCAAGCCTATGATCAGCGCGATTGCCAGCAGATGAGCCGGAGGACCGACATGGCCATACCCGACCGTGAGGCTGACGTCCTGACCGAGGACGTGCCCCCGGGCGCAGTCGCGCGCGAGGGCACCTACGGCGAGCGGGTGGTAGCCGTCGAGCCGGGCGGTGCAGAGTTCATCCCGCTGCACGAGCGACACGGCAAGCCGCTCCAGCTGTTCTGGACCTGGACCTCCCCGAACATGGAGTTCGCGACGATCTTCGTCGGCGTGCTGGCGGTGGCCGGGTTCGGCCTGAGCCTCTGGGAAGCGCTGCTCGGGATCATCATCGGCACCGGCATCGGCGCCGTCACCCAGGGCCTGCTGTCGCAGGACGGCCCGGTGTACGGGGTCCCGCAGATGGTCATCAGCCGGCTCGGCTTCGGCTACTGGGGCAACGTGCTGCCCGCCGGCCTGAACGCGATCACGGCCGGGATCGGCTGGTTCGCGGTCAACAGCGTGAGCGCGACCTTCGCGCTCAACACGCTCACCGGGCTGGCCAAGCCCGCGTGCCTGGTCATCGTGGTGATCGTCCAGGTCGCGATCGCGTTCTTCGGCCACAACCTGGTGCACGTCTTCGAGCGGTACGCCTTCCCCGTGCTGACGATCATTTTCCTGATCGCCTCGGTGGCCGTGCTGTCCAAGGCGCACCCGGGCGCCGCTCACCACACGATCCCCGGCGGATTCCTGCTCACGATCGGCGCGTCGTTCGGCTACGCGGTCGGCTGGAACCCGTACGCCTCGGACTACACCCGCTACATGCGCCCCACGGTGAGCAAGACCGCCGTCGCCTGGTGGTCCTTCCTCGGCCTGTTCCTGTCCTGCGTGCTGCTGGAAACCGTCGGCGCGGCCGCCGCGACCGTGGTCAGCCCCGGCGCGGCGCTGGGCAGCAACCCAACGGGCGCCTTCACCGGGCTGATGAGCACCCCGCTGGCCGACGTCACGCTGCTGGCGATCTGCCTGGGCGGCATCGCCGCCAACGTGCTGAACATCTACTCCGGTGCGCTGTCGTTCGTCGCCCTCGGGATCAGGCTCCCGCTGGCCCTGCGCCGGGCGATCGTGGCCCTGGTCTTCGGCGCGATCGGCTTCGTCCTCGCGCTCACCGGCCTGCACGACGCGGGCACCAAGTACCAGAACTTCCTGCTGGTCATCGCCTACTGGATCGCGCCGTGGCTGGCCGTGATGTTCTGCGATCGGATCCGGCGCAGGCGGCTGGGCCCGGCACAGATCGACCGGCTGCTGTTCGACAGGAAGTACGAGAACTGGGCCGGCCCGGTGGCCATGCTGGCCGGGATCGTCGTGTCGATCTGGCTGTTCTCCAACCAGACCGAGTACGTCGGAGTGATACCGAAGCACGTTCCCTCGGTCGGCGACCTCACCTTCGAGGCGGGCTTCGTCATCACCGCGGTCATCTACCTGACCTGGCACGCCATCGAGGACCGGCGGCACCCGGCCACGGTAACCGGCTGAGCCTGGCTCAGGCGGGGCCACTGCGGACCGGCTGAGCGCGGGACGCCGGCGGTCGCCGGGGCAGGAACACCGCGAAGACCGGAGGCCGCGGCCGGACCAGAACCACGCGGCCACCGTCCGCCGCCGCCATCGTCCGGGCCAGCGACAGGCCGAGCCCCGTTCCCTCGGGGCGGCCGCTCACGCTGCGCTCGAAGATGCGGGACACAAGTTCGGGCGGGACGCCCTTGCCCTGGTCCTCCACCTCGATGACGGCCGACTTGGTGTTCTGTGACGTGCGGATCTCGACCGTCCCCTGCCCGTGCATCAGGGCGTTGTCGACCAGCGTGGCCAGCACCTGGGCCAGCCCGCCCGGGGTGACGTGCGCCCGGAGCCCCCGCTCGCCGGTAACCACGAGTTTGCGGCCCGCGCGGCGGAAAGCGGGCTCCCACTCGACGACCTGCTGGTCGATGATCTCGTCGATCCCGGTGAGCGAGGCGGTACCGGACGTGGCCCGCCGGGCGGGGTCGAGCAGCTGGTTGACCACGTCGGCGAGCCGTTCGGCCTGGGCCAGCGCCGCGCCGCCTTCCTCCCGGACCGCATCCGGGTCGTCGGCGGCGGCGATCACCTCCTCCAGCCGCATCGACAGCGCGGTCAGCGGGGTCCGCAGCTGATGGGAAGCGTCGACCGCGAGCTCACGCTCGGCGGCCAGCAGGCTGGTGACCCGGCGGCCGGAGCTGTCGAGGCCGTCCGCCACCTGGTCGAGCTCGGCCATCCCGTAACGGCGGCCAATGGGCCGCGGGTCCCCGGACCGGAGCCGGTCGGCTGCTTCGGCCAGCTCCGCGACGGGCCGGGTCAGGGCGCGGGACTGGACGACCGCCGCCACGGCGGCGGCCACGATGGCTACGGCGCACAGGCCAATGATGACAGCCCGGAAATTCGCCTCCGCCACAGCGGCGGGCACACCGACCACAAGCACCGCCGCAACCGCGATGGCCAGCGTGGTCAGCAGGATGCGGCGCCGCATGGGTCAGCCGCCCTGGCCGTCCGGCCGCAGCGCAGGCCCCGGGCCCGTGTGCAGGGGCTCAGTCGCCGCGTTCAAACCGGAACCCGACTCCGCGCACGGTCGTGATGAACCGGGGGCTGTGCGCGTCATCACCCAGCTTGCGCCGAAGCCAGGAAATGTGCATGTCCAGCGTCTTGGTGGAGGTCCACCATTTCGCGTCCCAGACCTCGCGCATGATCTGCTCGCGGGTGATGACCTTCCCTGCGTCCCGGAACAGCATCCAGAGCAGGTCGAACTCCTTGGTGGTGAGCTCCAGCTCGGCGTCACCGTGCCAGGCCCGCCGCGCCTCCGGGTCGATACGCACCCCCATCACCGTGGAGTTCTCCGCGCTGCCGCGGCGCAGCAGGGCCCGTACCCGGGCCAGCAGCTCGGCCAGCCGGAACGGCTTGGTCACGTAGTCGTCGGCGCCAGCGTCCAGGCCGACCACCGTATCCACCTCGTCCGCGCGGGCGGTCAGGATCAGCACCGGCAGACCATGCCCCTCGGCGCGGACCCGGCGGCAGACCTCCAGCCCGTCCAGTACCGGCAGCCCGATGTCGAGCACGATCAGGTCGATGCCGTCGCCGAGGGCCCGCTCGAGCGTGCTGGGCCCGTCGGCGGTCACGTCGACGTGATATCCCTCCCGGCGCAGGGCGCGGGACAGGGGCTCGGAGATGGATTCATCGTCCTCAGCGAGCAAAACGCTGGTCATGCCTCGATCGTAGAACGTCGCCGACCATGCCGTTTGCTCGCGCCGCTCTCATTAAGGCCGGCAGTCAGGATAGATCGACGGTGCTGCCGGGCTCCAGGCGGTCCAGGGGCGTGCCGCCGGCCGTCCGGCGGCCCGTCCGGCAGGACTAGCGGGGACTAGCGGTCCTCGCCCGCGAGCCGGGCCTGCTCCTCTCCCACCAGCTCGAACAGGATCGCCTGCACGCGCTCGACACTGGGGATGTCGGCCAGCACGATCTGCCCGTGCTCTCCCGGCGACTCCACGATCAGGCGGCCGGCGCCGAGCAGCCGGTCGAGCAGGCTACGGGTGAACGACACGTCGGTGATCCTGGCCAGCGGGATATCCCGGCCACGGCGGGTCAGGATGCCCTCACGTACCCGCAGCCGCCCGGTGGTGAGCTCGTAGGTCGTGGTCTTCCAGCGCAGCACCGGCCGGAGGACCCCGACGAGCAGCAACACGACCGCGACAGCCGCGATCACCAGGTGTTCCGTGCCCGCCGAAGCCCCCGCCGGGATGGTGGCCAGCACCGCGACCGCGGCGGCCACGACCAGCACGCCGAATATCACCGGCCACAGCAGCACCTTCCAGTGCGGATGCAGGACGAGGACACTGCGCTCCGGCCCGGCCGACGATGCGCCATGGACCATGTGCCTCATCGTGGCACGGCATCGCCGTCGCCAGGAGCCTGGATCACCCCACTCCGGGCGGAAACGTCAGCGGACGTGCCGGACGTCGCCGGCCCCGATGGCGACGTCCCCCGCCGCGGTGCCCACGACCAGCCGTCCGTCCCCGTCGATGCCGGTGGCAAGTCCGCTGGCAGCCGCCCGCCCGGGCAGCTCGGCCCGGACGTCCAGGCCGATGGTCGAGCAGAGCCGCACGTACGCCGCACGCAGGCCGCTGGCCTCCGCGTCACCCGCCAGGCCTGTGCCGCGCCACGCCAGGTACCAGCGTTCTATCTCATTTAGCATCCGGCCCAGCAGCAGCTCGCGGTCCAGGCTGGGCGATCCCTCCAGCCGCAGCGACGTGGCCGGCAGGGACGAGGCGGCGGGCGCGGGCAGCTCGTGCCGGGCCGTGGAGACGTTGACGCCGATGCCGACGACGACCGCATCGCCGGACTGCTCGGCCAGGATGCCGGCCAGCTTCCCCGATCGGAGCAGCACGTCATTCGGCCACTTCAGGGTGGCGCCCAGCGCGGAGACCTGCCGGATCGCCGTCGCCACCGCGACGCCGGTGAGCAACGGCAGCCAGCCCCGCCGGGCAGCCGGCACATCCGCGGGCCTCAGCAGCACGGAGAACGTCAGCGCAGCCCGCGGCGGGCTCAGCCAGCTGCGGCCCATCCGGCCGCGGCCGGCGGTCTGCTCCTCGGCGACCAGGACGGCACCTTCCGGG
>JBEKCN010000207.1:0-6409 GCA_050014855.1 Streptosporangiaceae bacterium
AGGTCCTTGCGCGGGTTGGGCACCCCCTCGCGCTCGATGCCCAGCGCCCCCAGCGCCAGCTCCGGCGCGGCGGCGAGCACCTCGGCCAGCGGCGGGTCGAAGGCCTGGGCCCAGGTGGTGACGTGGGCCAGGATGACGTCGGCGGGCAGCGTGGCGACGTAGTCCGCACTGATGTCGTCCAGCTTGACCAGGTCGACGAGCGGCCCGGCCACGCCAAAGCCGGACAGCTGGATCGGGGCGGCCAGCGCCTCGGACAGCGGCAGCTCGGCCAGCCGGCCGTTGGCCAGGCCGCGCAGGTAGTACTGCACCGCCTCGGCGGGGTAGCCCTGCTCGATGAAGAAGCCGACACTGGCTTCCGGGTCCTTGCGCTTGGACAGCTTGCGCCGGCTGCCGGCGTCCTGCTTCATCAGCGGCGCGACGTGCGCGTAGCGCACCCGGGGGAAACCGAGCGCGTCGAACAGCTGCAGGTGCAGCGGCACTGAGGACAGCCACTCCTCGCCCCGGACGACCAGGGTGATCCGCATCAGGTGATCGTCGACGGCGTGCGCGAAGTGGTACGTCGGCAAGCGCAGCGGCCCGGTGCTGCTCTTCAGGATGACGGCGTCGTTGCGGTTGTCGTCCGCGGACAGCTCGCCGCGGATCTCGTCGGTGAAGCTGACCCGGCCCGCGGCCAGCCCCGGCGAGCGGAACCGGACCACGTACGGGTCTCCGGCCGCGAGGCGCGCCTCGACCTGCTCGGGCGGGGCGTCCCGCCAGATGGCCCACTTGCCGTAGTAGCCGGGCAGCGCGCCGGCCGCCCGCTGCCGGGCGGTGTTGTCCTCCAGCTCGGCCTTGGTCGCGAAGCACAGGTAGGCCTTGTCCTGCCGGAGCAGTTCGCGGACGTAGGTCAGGTAGATCTCCGCGCGGCTGGACTGCACGTACGAGCCGTAGTGGCCGTTCAGGTCGTCTTCCATCGGGCTGATCGAGAAGTACGTCAGCGCGTCGGCGAACTGGTCGACGGCGCCCTCGGTGACCCGGGCCTGATCGGTGTCCTCGATCCGCAGCAGGTACGTGCCGCCGGAGTGCTGGGCGAGGTCGGCGTCGACGATGGCCACGTAGACCCCGCCGATGTGCAGGTAACCGGTGGGGCTGGGCGAGAACCGGGTGACTTCGGCCCCGGGGGGCAGGTCGCGCGGCGGGTACCGGTTCTCCCAGGCCTCCGGGCCGGGCAGGCCTTCGGGAAACAGGGAATCGATCACAGCGTGGCTGAGCATGGGCAGACGGCTCCATCAGAAACGGACGACAGGCCACCCTACCGTGCGGCCCGGCACGCGCTGGGTTCCCAGCCGCCCCCAGCCGGCCGGACCTGGGCGAGTAAAGCGGTACTCCCGCCCAGGTTCCGTTACGGCATGGCCAGGATGCGCCGGTCCAGCGCCTCGACCTGGGAGACGGTCTCGTCCAGGTCGCCCTGGGTGGCCATCTTGTAGGGCACGGTGCCCATCTGGTCCGCGATGTCCACGATGATGATGTCCGCGCCCTCACGGGCGGACGTGACCGCGTGTGCGCGGCCCTGGCCTCGGGAACCGCCGGTGATCAGGGCGACTTTGCCGTCGAGCATTCCCATGCCTGTGCCTGCCTTTCGGTTGATAGCTAGAGCTGGCCGCCGGCGTCCACGACGTGCGTTATGCCGGTGACGTACCGGCCAGCGTCGCTGACCAGGTAGAGGATGGCGTTGGAGATGTCGGACGGCTCGATCGCCGCGATCGGCAGCTTGTTCAGCCTGCGCCCAGCGACCTCGAAGTCCTCCCGCGTCGGGTGCTCCAGGTCCGGCCGGAACAGCCGGTACGTGGGCTCGTTGAGGATCATCGGCGTGGCCACCAAGGTGGGGTGCACGGTGTTCACCCGGATGCTGACCGGCGCGAGCTCCTTGGCCAGTACCTTCATGAACCCGACCAGGCCGGCCTTGGCCGCCGAGTAATGGGCGGTGTTCTCGTTGGCGTAGATCGCGGCCAGCGAGCTGGTGATGACCACGGCCCCGCCGCGGCCGCCCCTGATGATGTGCGGGACGGTGGCCTTGACGGTCTTCCACGCCCCGGTCAGGTTGACCTCGATCATCTCGTCCCAGGTCGCCTCGTCCATCTCCAGCGTCGGCACCGGGCTGGAGATCCCCGCGTTGGCCAGCACGATGTCGAGCCGGCCCAGCTCGGCGACCCCCTGGTCGGCGGCGGCCTTGAGTGCGGCGAAGTCCCGGATGTCGACCTGGCTGGCGATGATCCGCCGGTCCAGCTCCTCGACCTCCTTGACCGTCTGGGCGAGGTCTTCCGGCGTCGCCATCGGGTACGGCACGGTCGGCGCCTGCGCGCACACGTCGACCGCGATGATGTCGGCACCCTCGCGGGCCAGCGTCAGCGCGTGGCTGCGCCCCTGCCCGCGGGCCGCTCCGGTGATGAAGGCGACCTTGCCTTCGAGCTGTCCCATATCGTTCGCGTCCTTCCTCGCAGGTGAGTTTCTGATTCGCTCTGAACGAGCCCGGGCGCACCCGGTCAGTCCGTGAGGAACCACCCCGGCAGGCACTGGATCAGCGCCTCGACCAGCTCGTCGCTGGTCGGCGGCAGGGGGTGATCGTCGTCGCTGGTCAGCGGGGAACGCTCGGTCTCTTCGGCCAGCCAGGCGCCGATGACGCCCAGCACGCCGCCCGCTAGGAACTGCGCGGTGATCTTCGGGTCTGCGCTGGCGGGGCGGGTGTCCATTCGTCCCAGGGACACCATGGTGTGCTCGGTGAAGGCCTCCGCCACCGCCCGCATCAGCTGCGGGGCCGCACCGGGGCCGAGCAGCCGCACGTAGGAGGCACGGCGTTCGGCGATGAAGCGGACGATCTCCCGCAGTGCCTGCCGGCTCGCCTGCACCCCGGTCACCCGGTGCTCGGCACGCAGCACGATGTCGGCCTCGCCCACCACGTCGAACAGCTCGCTGATCGCGTGGATCGCGAGGTCTTCGGGCGAGGAGAAGTGGCCGTAGAACGAGGTGCGGTTGACGCCCGCGGCCCGGGTCAGCGCGCTGACCGACATCGTCCGCGGGTCGGCGTCGCGGATCGCCTCGTGAAAGGCCCCGATGAGCTTCTCGCGGGTCCGGACGGCACGCGGGTCCCGATTGCCGACCATCGACCGGCGTCGCTCCGGGCTCTCCGGGGTTGCCGGGGTTGCCAGCTCCCCAGGGTCCTGAGCAGCAAATACGTCGGTCATAGCCGTACGCTATCTCTAACGGACACCTGTCGTCCAATTGTTGAAATCGATACTAGACGGAGTCCTCAGTCAATACGGTTGAGCCTGGCGCAGCGGAGAAGCTGCGGCCGCGGGCACCGCACAACAGCTGAGGTAGGTGAGCCGGATGAGCGGTCGGGTAGCAGGCAAGGTCGCGCTGGTGACGGGGGCGGCCCGCGGACAGGGCCGGGCGGACGCGCTGCGCCACGCCGAAGAGGGAGCTGATGTCATCGTCGTGGACGTGTGCGCGCCGCTGCCGAGCGTGCCCGTACGACTCGGCCACGCCCGAGGACCTGGTCAAGGCCCTGGCCCTGGGCGCGAAGGCCGTGATGATCGGCCGCGCCTACCTGTGGGGCATGGCCGCGAGCGGCGAGCGCGGCGTCACCAACGTGCCGGAGATCCTGCGGCAAGACATCAGCGAGACGCTGCTCGGCCTGAGCAAGGCGTCGGTGCACGACCTGTCGCCGGAGGACATCATCGTGCCCGATGGGTTCGCCGTGGATCAGGATGCAGAGCGCGGCGGCTGCGGAAATCATCGTCAAACTGCGACTTAAAGCGGCATGTCGGTGATTGTGCGGCTGCCTCGGAGCGGGCAAGGTGACCTCAGAACCCGTCGCGGAGGACGGATGCACGTCCGCACTAGCGAACACAGGAAGCAGAGCACGATGGACCCCGTCACTTTTTCACGCAGGATTGCCAAGCTTGAGTACAAAGCCGTTCGGTGGCCTTTCACCCTCCTCGGCGCCCGCGTTATCACCCGCTACCGGGAACGGGGCGCGTCGCTACGTACGGGTTTCCAGCGTTTCCTTGGTTCGCTGGGTCGGCTCTTCGGATGGCTCCTGGCCGGCGACGCGATCTCCCAGCGTGGTCAGGATTTGCTGCGGCGGACCCAGGACGCTGGGCCTTCTCCCTCACCCGCCGCCGAGCATCTGGTCCCTGAGGATCACACTGCCGAAGAACCGGCCGCAGCAGAACCGGCCGCCATGGAATCAGCTCCCCGGGAACCAGCTAACGACGAACTGACGCTGGCCGGACCAGTGGTCCGCGACCAGGCAGCCGAGCAGCTCGCCACACCGGCCGCGCCAGCGACGGTGCGCACGGTTGATGTCACCTTCACCCTGCCGGGCGAGGTCGGCGCCGGGCACGTGGCGCTGTGCGGCGACTTCAACAACTGGACGGCAGGAAACATCGCGCTTAATCGAGGCGGCGACGGTTCCTGGCAGACGACCGTTCCGCTGAAGCCAGGCCACAGCTACCACTACCGGTACCTGCTGGACGGCGAGCGCTGGGAAAACGCCTGGCAGGCCGATCGCTACGAGCCCAACCCCTTCGGCAGCACGAACTCGGTCGTCATTGTCGGGTCGCCGGAGCTGGCGCTGATGTCGTAACTCCCAGCGGCCTAGCCTGACGATGGGGCCCGGGCTCGAGAGGCTTCTCCAGGGTCAGCTTGCGTCCGGGTTCGCGACCCAGGCCATGAACAGCGGTTCCCCGGTCGCGGTGCCGGTCACCAGCAATAGGTAGGGGCGGTCGAAATCGACCCTGGCGCCGGGTAGCTCCACCGCGGTCGGAGCCAGGCCGACCGCTGTCGCGGCGCTGCCCACCGTGCCCTTCTCGCCGACCTGCAGGGTCGCCGCGTGCGTCACCAGGGCGATGTTGCCGGCTTGCGGTGAGAGCGCGGTGAAGTTGGCGGACTGCCCGAAAGCCGGCCCCAGGCCGACCTCAGTCAGCAGGCCGACCATGCTGGCGTCCTGGAGGCTGAGATTGACCTTCGGCAGTTCGACCGACCTCTCGCTGACCCCGCTGACCCCGCTGGCCGCGTCGTCCCCGAGCCGGCCGGTCATCCCGGTGAGGGCCGCCGCTGTCGGCAGCGCGCAGCCCTTGGCTCCGGCTGGCGGCAGCAGGGCGGTCATGGCCAGCCGGCCGCCCCGGTAGGGCAGCGAGACCGCGGTCCAGCCATCCGTGCGGACGGTACGGAACTGGCCGCCACGCAGATACCGGACGCCGACCTGCTGGCCGTTCGCCGTAGTGAACGCCCCCGTCACGGTCTGACTGGCCTGGAACGGCGTGGCCCACGCCGCGTCCAGGTACAAGACATCGGTAAGCACCCAGCCAAGGAGGGGAGCCGCCCCCAGCGTGTTACCCGCGAACAGTTGCGGGATCTTGCCCCGGGTCGCCGCCGCGATCGCCGCATTGATCTGGCGGGCCGCCGCGGGAGAGTTCTTCAGCAGTGGCACCTTCGCAACGCTGGCCCCGTAGGCGGTCGCGACACTGTTCAGGTAGCTGGGCAGCGTCTGGAGCGACGGGTCGGTCCAGACCTGGTCGCTGTCCAGCACCGTCACACCCGGGCCGTTCAGGTCGTGCAGCGCCGCCGACCGCGCGTGCAGGCCCGATTCGAGTGCCCGGCCTTCCGCGGCTGGCAGGTGCAGGACGGCGGCCATGGTCTTGGTTGTGCTGCCCCTGGCCCCGAGGTAGGCCATGCCGAGCCCGCTGGCCAGGCTGGATGGCGAGAACACCCGGTTGAACTGCGGACTCGGCCGACACCAGGCACCCATCAGGTCGAGGCCGAACGCGGTATCCGCCGTCCCGTAGGGACGTGGGCTCGCGGCGGGCACGCTGGCCGCCACGCCATGGGCGTAGACGGGCGCCGAACCGCAGCCGGCCGCGGCCAGCATTGCACCCAGCAGCACGCCGGCACCCCACCGCTTGTTCGTCACACAGACTGAGACGGCGTCGGGCCGGGCGGGGTTGCGCGATGTGGCCAGAATTTGCGGCGCTCCAGTACCACCTTGACCTCATCCTGCAGACCTGGCCCCCGATCGCGGTCTTCCCGCACCGGGCCCGGCGCCCTAATCGCGCTCGGGCAGCGCGAGCCAGTCGTCCCAGGACAGGTCCCGGCCGATAAAACGGGGCCGCTCGAACGGCCACTGCGTGGCGATCCATTGCGGGACAAAGGCGCCGAGGCTCTGCTCCAGTGACGTGCCCGCGGCCTCGTCCACGACCCACCAGCTGATCTCGGCGTCAGCACCAGCCTTCGCGGGCCGGTCGATGTAGACGCAGCCGAGCAGGGCCGTCTCGGGTTCGTCGAGAAGCGCGTAGTTGAAAGATTGATGGGCGGTGATCTCGGCGGCGTGCCGGGCCAGATCATCCCGGTCCTGCTCGTAGGTCATCGT
>JBEKCN010000208.1:0-6373 GCA_050014855.1 Streptosporangiaceae bacterium
GGCAGCTTTATCAATTACGTTCTATGCCTGGCGCACTCCTGGCGGGCAGTCCCAGGCGGTACTGTGGAAGGCGTGACGCGCGGCAAAATTCCCGGGGCAGCCGCCCCGATATTGCCGTCGGCCGGCCAGCCCAGTACCCCCCAGCCCAGTGCCCCCCAGCCCAGCAAAAGCAAGCCTGGTAATGGCAAGCCCAGTAATGGCAAGCCCAGTAATGGCAAGCCCAGTGACAGCAGGCCAGGGAACAGCGAGCACAGCCCCGGCCAGCACAGCAGTGGCGAGCGCACGGCTGGCCCGGGCGCGGCCGGCCGGCCCCGGGCCGGTGCCCCAGCAACTCCGCCGGCCCTCCCCAGCCGGGCCGCCCCGCGCGCAGTCCCGGGCGTAGCGAGCCTGGCGCTGCACCGGCTGCTGCGCGAGCCACTTCAGGCCGGTCGCGTCATCGCGGTCCTGCCGGACGTCATCTACTTGGACTTCGGCGAGTACGCGGGTGAGCCGCAGGTCATCGCGCTGACCGCACCGGGCGTCATCTGCCCGCCGAACGCGATCACGCTGAAGCTACCCGGCCAGGACGGTCCGGCCCCTCCTGCGGGCGCCCAGGAACCGGCCAGGCCCGCAGGGCGGGAAGACCGTACCGCAGGGCGGGAAGACGGGGCCTGGGTGGGCAACGGGCGGGTCCTGGCCTGCGGGATGGATGTCCAGGTCCGCCGCTGGTGGGATCCGTCCCCGGTGGTCGGCCCCCTTTCCCGGGGCCGTCTGGAGCACGGCGTGGCCAGCTTGGCCCGGGTGTATTCGGCGGCTGAGTACCGGCCGGGCCTGGACGGGCATGACGCGCCGGCTGCCCTCGCCGCACGCTGCGCGGCCGGGGACCTGGCCAGCGCGGTCGAAGTTGCCGAGAGCCTGGTGGGACTCGGGCCCGGCCTGACGCCGAGCGGGGACAGCATGATCAGCGGTCTGTTGCTGGCCCTCCGCCTGCTGGGCGGCGCGACCCCCGGCGGGACAAAAGCGGTGTGGCTGGCCGACTGGCTCGGCGCCGCCGTCACCTGCTACGCAGAGCAGCGGACTACCGCGCTGGCCGCCACGCTGCTGCACTGCGCCGCGCGGGGACAGGCCGCCGAAGAGGTCTCGGCCGTCCTGCGCGCCTTCGCGGGCCAGAAACCGGTCGAGCCCGCGGCGCGGCGGTTGCTGACCGCGGGCCGGGCGACCGGAGCCGAGCTGACGTGGGGGCTCATCGCCGGGTGCGGCGCAGCGCTGGCCCTTTCCGTCGCCTGACGGGTTAGTTCTGTACCCGGATGCCCATCGGGGCCCGTCCACTGCCAGGATGACAAGCATGACTCCTGACACTCCTCCCCCGGCCGGCGGCCCGGGTAGTGCGACCAGCGCGGCCAGCGCGACCAGCGCGGGCGGCCAGGGGCCGGGGATACCGGTCACGGGTGAGCAGTACGAGATTTCCGCTGGCGACTATCGCGCGGTGGTGACCGAGCTCGGTGCCGGACTGCGCGAGCTCAGCCACGGCGGCATTCCGCTGGTCTTCGGCTACGAGGCGGACGAGCTGCCGCCCGGTGCCGCCGGCGAGCTTCTCACCCCGTGGCCCAACCGCGTCGACCATGGCCGCTACGAGTTCGACGGCGCCACCTACCAGCTGGACCTCAGCGAAGCGGGAAACGGTAACGCGATCCACGGGCTCACCCGGTTCGCCGCGTGGCGGCCGGTGCGGCACGAGCCGGACAGCATCGTGCTGCGGCACCTTCCGCACGGCTATGCCGGGTACCCCTTCTGTCTGGAGGTCGAGGCCGAGTACCGGCTGTCCCCGGCCGCCGGGCTGGAGGTCACGATCGCCGCCGCCAACCGCGGTACGCGCCCCGCACCGTACGGCTTTGGGCAGCACCCTTATCTCAGCGCCGGTCCGTCGCCGGCCGGATCATCCCCGGTGGATGACTGGGAGCTGGCGCTGCCCGCGACGCAATGGCTGCCGGTGGATGAGCGTGGCATCCCGGCTGGCCCGGTCCAGGACCTCGAGGGCGCGGTGTGTGACTTCCGGCGCCCGCGCCGAATTGGCAGCTCCGTCCTCGACCATGCGGTTACCGGCCTGATAAGGCAGAATGACGGCCGGGCCTGGGCCCACCTTCGTGCGGGCGGATCGCAGGTTTCGCTGTGGGCCGGCGCGGACTGCCCCTGGCTCCAGGTGTTCACCAGCGACACGCTGCACGGCGGCCGACACCGGAAAGCCGTCGCGATCGAGCCGATGACCTGCCCCCCCAACGCCTTCGTCACCGGCGATGATCTCATTGTGCTCAGACCGGGCGAGACCGTCACCCGCAGCTGGGGCGTCCAGCACAATCCGGCGTAGCGGAAGCTGTCTGGCACCGTCGGCGAGATGGGCGTACCTAATCCCAGGGCTGGGCCGACGGCCGAGGCGATGATGACGCCGACCGCGCCCGCGCAGAGCAGGGTGACGACGACCCCGCGCCGGACCACGAACAGCACGAGCAGGGCGGCACCCAAGACGGCGTACTGCCAGGGGTGGGTGAGGGCGCGGGCGAGCGGGATGGCCGAGCCGAAGATGGCGCCGATGGCGGCCGGCCCGGCACCGTGGAGGAACCCGCGGGCCCAGGGGTCGCTGCGGAGCTGGCCGAAGCGGTGCGCACCGAGCAGGACGAACGCGAAGGACGGGCTGAAGGCCACGACCGAGGCGAGAATGCCGCCGACGAGCCCGGCGGCGGCGTAGCCGATCACGGCGACGGTCTGGACGACGGTGTCAGGGGCTGTATCTGGGCACGGATTAGGCTTCGCGCGGGCTGCCCTGGGCCAGGAAACCGGCGACCACGGGCGCGAGCAGGCCTGGGCGGGTCACCAGCTCAAGGTGACCGCCGTTGTAGACGTGCAGCCGCGCGCTGCGGATCAGCGCGGCCAGGATTTTGGCGTTGGCCAGCGGGATGATCGGGTCGTCGTCGCCCGCGAGCACCAGGGTGGGCTGGCGGATGAGCGGCAGGAACGGCAGCGAGGTCCACCCCAGCCCGGCCGCGTGCTGGTACAGGTAACCCCGCAGCGGGCCGGCGCCTTCCTGGCGGAAAATCCCGGCGATCGTGTCCGCATCTGTTCTCGCGCTTCCTCCGTACAGCTCGCCGGCGATCCGGCGGGCGTATTCCGGGTCCAGGTACCGGCGCTGGGTGACCATCTTCGCCAGCACCAGCGGATTGCCCGGCACCATCGTCTGCGGCCCGGTCGCTGTGGCCACCAGGATCAGCCGCCGGCACCGCAACGGGCTGGACAGCGCGAACTGCTGGGCCAGCCCGCCGCCCCAGGAGATGCCAAGGATGTCGGCGGACTGGTAGCCCAGCTTGCCGAGCAGGCCGCGCAGCAGCCAGGCCAAGGTGGCGAACCGGTAGGGCCGCGCGGGCAGCGGGGAGCCGCCCACGCCGGGGACGTCGAAGCGGATCGCTGTGATCGCCGGGTCGAGCGCGTCGACGAACGGCTGGAGGGTCTCCAGGCTGGCGCCGATGCCGTTGGCGAGCAGCAGCGGGGGCCCCGCCCCGGTGCCGGGCCGGATCGCGACCCGCAGCGGCGTCCCGGCCACCACGACCGTCCGCGTGCCGGGCCGGGCCTGCCGCGGGATGCGTTCAGCGGCCGAAGACATGGCCGCTCCTCGCCGGCCCGGCGGGGCAGAACCTGGCGCCGCCCGGCTCTGCAGCGACTCCAGCGCCGGCGCCGCCAGCCCGGCGCCCTCATAAATGAGGCCGGCCACGATGCGCTCGGCAGCAATGTAGTCGTCGCGGAGCATCCTGGCCTCTTCGTGAGCCAGGACTATGACCCGCCGCGCCCGGTCGGTGAACCGCTCCAACATGCCCTGCTCCGCCCTGGCCGGCCTCGTCCCGGCTGCGGCGCCGGTAAACTTCACGTTACATCGCGTTCCCGGGTTGGCAAGATTCACCGCGAGGTTAATAAAGCGGCACGCCCCAAGGGCGTCAGATGAGTTGCAGCGTCAACTCCTCGCTCCCGGCGCGTGTTTCACCGACCAGAGACCGGCCGTCGTGATCGCCGTCGACGCTTTACTTCGCCGACCGTCCCCAGCGCGAAGTCGGACACATGTTGTCTCGTCAGTTCGTCGCTCATCCGAGCAGAAGGAGACAACAGCTTCGCGAAAGACTCCCCGAATGCCGTCCTGTCGTTCGAGGAGCCGGGTGACAGGCCTCCCGCAGATGCGGTCGTGGAAATCCAAGATCCGCGCCTGGGCGGAGACGCGCTCACCTACAGCATCAAGGTCCTCGACGGCACCGTACCGGCTGCCACCGGGCCATGTGCGCTGTTCATCGACCCGTTGGGTCGTCCCTTGTCACCGGTTTCCCTAGCCGGGATGAACCGGCGTGGGCGGCGGCGGAGGCGCTGAGGGTCCGAAGGCTGCTGGCCCCCGCGCCAGAGGGCCTTCGACGGTCCGGCCCCCGCGGCATACCCGGGGCCGGCCCGCGGGAGCCGTGATCGCACCGAAGTGGGCTCAACGGCGTCGAGGGGCTCCGCTGAACTGGGCGTCCGCGTAGCGCTTGGTCCGCGGGCGAGGGTGGTGGTTCTCGGCCGGGGCCGCTTCGGCATCCGCCGTATCGCGGCTGGTATATGTGTCGTCGGCCTTGAGGGTATTGAGCTCAATGTCCAAGCGCGCGTCCAGGGCCGTGGACAGCGCGGCCAGCGTCCGCAGCGTCAGGTTCTCCCCGCCGCCGAGGATCTGGCTCACCCGCCCGGGAGAAACGCCCATCCGGGCCGCGAGGTCGGCCCGGGTCAGACCGCGCTCCCGCATATGCCAGTTGATCTCGTTCGTCAGCTGCGTGACAAGGGCCAGCATCTCTTCGTCGATCTGGGCATCCGCGGCCCGCTGGTCTGGTGAAACGCCTAGTCCGAAGCCCATCAGTGCCCCCCACGTCGTTGCGGCCAGACCCTGGTGCGCCCGGACGGTAATAGTCCCCAGCGTACCTGAGCTTTAGCTAAAGGTAAAGGTATAGGTATACCTAAAGAATTTAGCTACGCCTAACGTCTCGTCGGCGGCATGGTCTTGCAACGCGCAGCACCTGATCGTTATAGAAACGTTACCCTTTAGGCTGCCGAGGTCCAAGGCTCGCCCGGGGCGGGGGATCTGGCCAGAAGTGGGGTGACGGAGCGCAATCGGGGCAAGCTGGGGCTTTCTGTAACGTCCGTGAACAAAATGAATGACCCCAAATGGACGTTGAAGAACTGAAGCCTAGCTAGATCACCAATCACCTGCAACGATATTTCTCAGGGGCGGCTACTGCCTATGCTGGCATGGGCTGTAGGGCGAGGGGGCTTGGCATGCCTGACTGGTGGGCGGGTGCTGTCGGAACATTCGCCCTATCGATGATTCTGGCCTACGGATTCCTGCGGCTGCGCTGCCGGGCAGTCGGGCCCCCATTCGGGCCTCGCGCCAGATTCTGGGCCTTCTTCATCGTGGTGGCCACGGCCATCGCGTCCACCGGCGTAGGCCTGCTCATCGTCGCCGCCAGCCACCATATCCCCGCCGCTTATATCGGGATCATCGTGCCGGGCGGGCTGTGGTTCAGCAAGTTGCCTCCCCAGGGTGACCGACTGTCATCGGGCAGGACGTTCCCCGCCGCTGTGCTGACGTTCCCGCTCAGCCGCTTGTACGACCGGATGGGCGACGACATGCAGGACTGGTGCGATACCAGGCTCAGGGCAGCGTCGGCGAAACCGCAGTGGATAGCCGACGCCGTGACGTATTACTACGACCAGGTGCGAGGCGGGCTCAAGGACGGCCAGCCGCGGGCCGACCTGGGCCGCTGGCAGGACTCCATTACGCACAAGATCGGCATCGTGCGGCTGATCAGCCTGGACACCACCCCAGCCCGGCTGCGGGAAGCCCTGCAGATGCACCCGTCCACGCAGCACATACGCAAGTACACCGATGACGACCTGCCGCGGCTGGCACGCCGACTGGAAAGCGACGCGCTGAGCGAGCTACACCTGTTCCTCGCTTACGTGTACCGGCTCGGGAATCACAAGCTGCTGATCTATCCGTTCCGGCCGTCTACTCAGCGGGCCCCGGCGCGGCGTCCCGAGCCAACGGCGCCGGACCTGTAGGCACCAAAGCGAAAAACAGGAAACAAAAGCCCCCGCGCTGGACCGCAGCCGGGCCATCTGCCACCGCCGGATGTTCGGATGAAGGATATTCGCGTACTGCTGTTAGAACATAGTATCGCCCTTCAGGTAGAATGTCTAGACCGATCGAGGCTACGTTCGTGTCGCGAGGCGCGGGCGGCTAGGACTGATCGCAGTTCAGCAGGGCCTGAGTGACGCGCGCGAGATCTTCGGGGGTGTCGATGTCGTCGGGGCTGCCGGTATCGCCGCATTCGATCAG
>JBEKCN010000209.1:0-6367 GCA_050014855.1 Streptosporangiaceae bacterium
CGCGGAACATGGATATGTGATGAGACCGGGCGATTGACACTGTGCTGGCAGTCGATCGACCCGCCCGGCGAAACTCCGTCAGAGCGCCGGGAAATCCATCTCGTCGCGTAGTGGACCTCCGTTCGCAGGGGTCCATACAGGGCCGGGAAAAGCCATGGCGGCGGCAAGATTGGGTGCGGCAGTCGGTATGCCGCAGAAATGTGGTGCCCTCCCCCCGAACCCGGCCCGGGTTCGGGGGAAGGGTCTGGGCAGGGGCAACACCGCGATCGGCGCGACGGCGCAGGACCCGTAGCCGGTGACCACGACCAGGGCGCAAGAGAGCCGCCCGTGGAACCCGGCCGGCCCTTCAGACGAACGACTTCCCGGTCCCTGGACCTCCTTGAACAGCCGACACGAACGCGCCCGAAGTCACGGACTGATCTGAACGGGTCCGGACGCCTATAGAGGTATCTACGGATCTGAAGGTCTCGGCGCGGCCGACTCAAGGGCAACCGCGTTAGGCTTTGCGTGGATCGTGCTCGCGGGGAGGTGCCGGTGATGGCAGGGCCGGGAGACGAGATAGCCGCAGAGGCCGGAGGCCGCGGTCACCTTCGGGCCTCGCATGCCGACCGCGAGCAGGTGATCGGCACCCTCAAGGCCGCATTCGTGCAGGGCATGCTGGCCAAGGACGAGTTCGACCTGCGGGTGGGCCAGGCGCTGGCGTCGCGGACCGGCGCGGAGCTGGCTGCCCTCACCGCCGACATCCCCGCCGGGCTGATCACAGCAAAGCCGCCCGCACCCGCCCGGGCGCACGGCGAGCAGCCAGTTCTGCGGCCCGGTCCTGTGATCACAGCGGCAACCGCGGCGTATGCAGGCGTATGGGCGTATGAGTTGTTCCTGTCCCCTCACGGGGGTGACAACCACTCGGCCCCTCCGCTGATCTTCCGCGGCTTTATCGTCTACTTGATCATTTTGGCCATATGCGTAGGGCATATGGTCGCCTTGCGGCGTGAGAAGCACTCGGGCAAGGGTGTCGATGCGGGCCTTTAGCCTTTTACGTACGCGATCTTCTCGGTCACCTTGCCGTTTTGGACGGTGAAGACGTCGATGCCGCGTACGTGGCCGTGGTCCCAGTCGTAGCGCCAGCGCTGTACGAAGTGGTCGCCCGCGGTGAACGAATCCTCGACGGTGAACCGGCTCGTCGCATCGTCGAAGATCGGTTTCCAGGCGGCGGTGATGGCCGCGTGGCCGACGTAGCGCTGCCCGTCCGGTGCCGGCGAGGTTGCCTCGAACACGCAGTCGTCGCTGGTCAGGGCCAGCGCCGCGGCGAGATCGTGGTCGTTCCAGGCCGCGTTGAACTGGCGGACGACGGTGGCTGCGTCGTCGAGCCTGGGCTGGCTGGCGGTCCTCATGCCAGCGCGGGCTCGGCGTCTTGCAGCCCGCCGCGGAGCATCTCCCGAAGCTCGGGAGTGTCCTGGTGGCCGTGCTTGGCGACGGCATGCGCTGCCGCGGCGTCGAGGACCTCGCCCTCGCCGCCGGCGATGGTGAGTGTGCAGCCGATCTCGTTGGGTACCTGGCGGCAGTCGATCATCTTTCGGGCCATGACGGTCTCCCTCCATTGAGCCGGGACCGATCCCGGCCGTGTTCCTGAGTTCCGCGTTTCCTGACTTGCGTGCGCCCGGCTAGCTGGCGTAGGTGCCCGCGCCGGACCAGTCGATGGTGACGACCGGCTCGTCGCCGACGACCCAGGCGTCGTGGCCGCTGGGCAGTGCGGTTATGTCTCCGGGGCCGGCGGTGAACTCGGCGCCGTCGTCCATCCGGATCGCCAGCCGTCCAATGAGGTGGTACTGGAAGTGCGGGGCCTCGCCGCTCGCGGTGCCGACGATCGGCTTCACGTCATCCGGCCAGCGCCAGCCGGGCTGAAGGACCAGCCGGCCGATCTGCCCGCCGCCGACGTTGAGGATCTCGGCGCGGCCGCGCGGGAACTCGCGGGTCTCGTCGGGTGCCTGGAAGCTCTTGTGCTCTGTTTTGCCCATGTCGTCCCCCGGAGCTGCTGCCCGGTGGCTCCGGTATTCTTACTTATCGATAGGTCAAATTCTGACTTACTGGTAGGTCAGGCGTCAAGGACTGCGGAGGGTTTTATGGCTGCCGGGCGCGGGCGCGATGATGCCGGCACGGCCCCGCGGATCCTGGACGCGGCCGAGCGACTGGTCCAGGTCCGCGGGTTCAACGGCTTCAGCTACGCCGACATCGCAGCCGAGCTGCAGATCACCAAGGCCGCCCTGCACTACCACTTCGCCAGCAAGGCCGCCCTCGGCGAGGCGCTGATCGCCCGTTACGCCGGCCGTTTCATGGGAGCTCTCGCGGGTCTCGACACCGCGGACGGCACTGTCCGCGCGAAGCTGGACGCCTACGCGGGCCTGTACCTGCAGGTCCTGCGCAACCGCTCGATGTGCCTGTGCGGCATGCTCGCCGCGGAGTACCAGACCCTCCCGCAGCCGATGCAAGACGCGGTCATCAGGTTCTTCGACCAGAACGAGAGCTGGCTGGAGAGCGTCCTGGAGCAGGGCCGGGCCGACGGCAGTCTGCACTTCGCGGGCTCCGCGCGGGACATCGCCCGCATGATCGTGGGTGGCCTCGAAGGGGCGATGCTCGTCGCCCGCCCCTACGGCGACATCGCGCGATTCCAGGTGGCGGCGGCCAACCTGCTGGCCGGCCTGACACCCGCAGCCGGCGAGCCGGCGAGAACACGGTGAAGTCATCCATCCAAGAGATCCTGCGGAGGCTGGAGGCACGGAACCGGGTTCAGGCGGCAGTACGAGCTACGAAGGAACGATGGGTGTAATCGGTGCTCAGAGGAAGATCGAATCCCCCTTGCGGCCCAACAGCCCGCCGCGGTCATCCAGGACCAGAGTGCCGTCCAGCCGAGCGCTGGGAGATGTGGGTCTTTAGTCCCTGGCTCGCCGGCTGTCATCCAGTAAAGGCTGCGGGTGCAGTACATCAATGCTTTCCGGCGGTCGGGGGCGATGACGGCAACGATTGCCGACGTGGGTGGGCAGGCTGGCGTTCTATAGGCCGGGGAACTGTATTCGAGCGTGCTGCGGCTGACCCGCAATCCTGCAGGTGCGGAGGTTCTGGTACAGGAAACGCCGCATCGTGGACCGGTTTGCTGACCGCACCTGCATATGAGCGGTCGTGAAACAGGCCCTGCGGCAGCGCAGACCTCCCGGGGAGGGCGGCGTGAGCACAGGGAGCGAGGCCAGTGCCTACGCCCTGCTGACCGACGGCACGACGATTGAGATCCGGCCTGCGCGGCCGGGCGACTTCGACGCGGTGCGGGAAATGCACGCCAAAATGTCGTCGGACAACCTTTATCTGCGTTTCTTCGGCGTCAGCGCGCTTGCGGCCGAGCAGGAGGCGCGCCGGATCTGCCGCGAGCCCGCACTGGATCACGGTGCGCTGCTGGCCGTGCTGGACGGCGAGGTGGTCGGCTGCGGCAGCTTCGAGGTGACCGATGATGGCTCGCGGTCCGCGGAGGTCGCCATGGCGGTCGCCGATGACATGCATAGCCGCGGCGTCGGCACGCTGCTGCTGGAGCACCTGATCTCGCTGGCCCGCCGCCGGGGGGTCCGCGCGTTTACCGCGGAGACGCTGGCCGAGAACGCGCTCATGCTGCAGGTGTTTGCCGACGCTGGGCTGCGGGCGCAGCGCGCCCTGGCGGACGGCGTGTACGACCTAACGTTTCCGCTGCCTGCCGACGAGGCCGACGCCGCCCTCGGCACCTACCGTGACGCGGTCGCCGAACGGGAACGGTCCTCCGGCGTGGCGAGCCTGCGGCACGTGCTGGCCCCAGCCTCGGTCGCGGTCATCGGCGCGAGCCAGCGCCCCGGCTCCGTCGGGCGGGCCATCCTGCAGAACGTCACCGCCGGCAACTTCCCGGGCCCGGTCTACGCGGTCAACCCGGGCGTAGCCGAGCTGGATGGCGTCCCGTGCGTGCCGTCGGCCGCCGCGCTGCCCGGGGAAGTCGACCTGGCGGTCGTCGCCGCGCCGGCGGCGGCCGTGCCCGGCATAGCCGAGCAATGCGGGCGGCGGGGGGCCAGGGCCCTGGTGGTGATCACGGCGGGCCTGGACGGCGCGGCCCGCATGGAGCTGCTGGGGATCTGCCGCCGCCACGGCATGCGGCTGGTCGGGCCGGCCTCCTTGGGCGTCGCCAACACCAGCATGTCCCTGGACGCGACGCTCGCGGCCCGCCATCCCATGCCGGGAAGCGCCGGACTGGCGCTGCAGTCCGGCGGCGTCGGCGTCGTCCTGCTGGAGCACCTGTCCCGGCTGGGCGTCGGCATCTCCTCCTTCGTCTCCCTCGGCGACAAAGACGACGTCTCCGGCAACGACATGCTGCTGTTGTGCGAGTCCGACCCGGCGACCAAGCTGGCCGTGCTGTACCTGGAGTCGTTCGGTAACCCCCGCAAGTTCGCCCGCACCGCCCGCCGCGTCGGCCGCACCAAGCCGATCCTGACCGTGAATGTAGGCCGGTCCGCGGCGGGCCGGCGCCTGGCCGCCGCTCGCGCCGCGGCGGCGGAAGCACCGCTGCTGACCAGGCAGGCCCTGCTCGAGCAGGCCGGGGTGATCGCCACCGCTAACCTCGGCGAGCTACTCGACACCGTGGCGCTGCTGGCGTCGCAGCCGCCGCCCGCCGGAGGCCGGGTCGGCGTAGTGTCAAATACCCGCGGCGGCGGGATGCTCGCCGCCGACGCGTGCGGCGACACAGGCCTGCAGGTCGCCAGCCTGGCCGCGGACACCCAGCGGGCACTTCGGGACATGCTCCCCGCCGGTGCCGCGGTGGCCGGGCCGGTCAATACCACCGCGGAAATCGCGCTCGGAATCTTCCGCCGGTGCCTGGAGATCGTCGGCGCCGACCCGGGCGTCGACGCGGTGCTCGCGCTGACGGCCACGACCGCTACGAGCGACCTGGTTCCCGAGGTGCGAGATGCGCGGCTGCGGGTGCCGGTCGCCGCGGTGGTGATGGACCAAGTTGAAGCGGTCCGGCTGCTGCGAAGCCCGAACGAGGACGACCGTGCCATCCCCGCGTACGCCTACCCTGAGTCCGCCGCCCGCGCCCTCGGCCACGCTGCGCGCTACGGCAGATGGCAGGCGACCCCGCCGGGCCGCGTACCCGACCTCGACGGCCTGCACCCGGACCGGGCCCGGGAACTGATCGCCAGCTTCCTCGCCGGCACCCCGGCGGGCGGCTGGCTGCCCACGGACCCTGCTGCGGAGCTGGTCGGCTGTTATGGCGTGCCGCTAGTCGACTGTATGACCGTCACCACCGAAGAAACCGCGATTGCGGCGGCGCGATTCGGCGGCCCGGTGGTGCTCAAGGCGGATGTGCCGGGCCTGGTGCGCAGGAGAGATGCCCGTGCCGTCCTGCTTGATCTTCAAGGTGCGGATGAGGTCCGGCGCGGATTCCGCTTGCTGCGGGACACCTTCGGCGACCGGCTGGCCGGCATTATTGTCCAGCCGATGATCACCGGCGGCGTAAAGGTGATGATCAGCGTGCTGCAGGAGCAGGCGGTGGGCCCGCTGGTGCTGTTCGGGCTTGGTGGCGCGGCCGCATACGCGCGGACTGACCGCGCTGCCCGGCTGGCTCCGCTCACCGACGCCGACGCCGACGACCTTATCCGCTCGATACGCGCCGCCCCCCTGCTGCTCGGGCGCCCCGGCGCCCCGGCCGCCGACATCGCCGCGCTGCGGGACATACTGCTGCGGGTCTCCCGGCTGGCCGACGACCTGCCGCAGGTCGCCGAGCTCCATTTAAGCCCCGTCATCGCCCGCCCCGACGGCGTTCAGGCCGTCGACGGCCGCATCCGCATCCAGGCCGCCGAGCCCGCCGACGCCTACCTGCGCCGACTGCACTGACACGCGGTGAGTGGGCGGATCAGCTACCATGCTCGGAGTCTCCCGCCGGTGTAGCTCAGTTGGCAGAGCAGCCGTTTTGTAAACGACCAGTCTCGTTGTGACGGCTCCATGAGACCGGCATCCCGGGGCCAAATGAGGGATCTGGCCCCTATTTCGTGATGGTTGCGGCAGCGGTCATTTCTGGGCGGTGAGCAGGACGCGCTTGCGGAGCAGGGGCAGTCCGGCGCGTCCGAACATCTGGCGCTTGATCATCTTGATGTGGTTGACGCGTCCCTCGACGGGGCCGGAGTTCCAGGGCATGGTCAGGCCGTTGGTCACGGCGTCAAGGTCCTGTTCCAGGCCCCTGGCGAAGGAGGAGATGCCTGGCAGGCCGGCGTCGCGGGCGTCGCTGATCCATTGCGGGAGGTCCTGGCCGGTGAGCTGGGTGAGCATGGCGGCGAATGTGCGGACCTGCTCAGAGGCGGCCCGCAGC
>JBEKCN010000210.1:0-6360 GCA_050014855.1 Streptosporangiaceae bacterium
AAGGACGTGCACGTCGACCTGCCCCGGGACGCGATGATCGTGTTCACCGGGCTGTCCGGGTCCGGGAAGTCGAGTCTTGCCTTCGACACCATCTTCGCCGAGGGCCAGCGCCGCTACGTTGAGTCGCTGTCGACCTACGCCCGGCAGTTCCTGGGACAGCTCGACAAGCCCGACGTCGACTCCATCGTGGGCCTGACGCCAGCCGTGGCGATCGACCAGAAGACCACCTCGGCGAATCCGCGGTCCACGGTGGGCACGATCACCGAGATCTATGACCACCTGCGCCTGCTCTGGGCGCGGATCGGGCAGCCGCACTGCCTGATCTGCGGCCTGCCGATCACCAGGCAGACACCGCAGGACATCGTCGACGACATCCTGGCCCAGCCCGAGGGCACCCGGTTCTACATTCTTGCGCCGGTCACCACGGAGAGCCCGGACCGCCCGGAGTCTCCGGAGTCCCCCGAGACTCCGGAGTCCCCCGAGACTCCGGAAACTCCGGGGCAGGCGGACAGCTATGCCACGCTGTTCGGCGACCTGCAGGCCAAGGGCTTCGCCCGGGTCCGGGTCGACGGCATCGTGTACCCGCTGGGCGAGGCGCCGGAGCTGGACGGCCAGGACCCGCACACGATCGAGGTCGTCGTCGACCGGCTCACGGTCAAGGCGTCCAGCCGGCAGCGGCTCACCGACTCGGTGGAGACGGCGCTGCGGCTCGCGGGCGGCCGGACGATCGCCGAATTCATCGACCGGCCTTACGATGACCCGGGCCGCGAGCGCCGCTACTCCGAGCACCTGTCCTGCCCGAACGGCCACCCGCAGACGCTGGACGACATCGAGCCGCGCTCGTTCTCGTTCAACTCGCCGCTCGGCGCCTGCCCGGTCTGCTCCGGCCTGGGCACCCGCCGGGAGATCGACCCCGATCTGGTGATCCCGGACGGGAAACTGCCCCTGGCGAAGGGCGCGGTCGCGCCCTGGGCCGGCTGGAAGGACCGCGAGTACTTCGGGCGGCTGCTGCGCGGTGCGGCGGAGGCACGCGGCTTCAGCGTGGACACCCCGTGGGACGAACTGCCGGCCGCAGCGCGGAACGCGGTACTGAACGGCACCGACGACCAGGTGCACGTCAGCTACCGCACCCGGGCCGGGCGCGACCGGTCGTACCACGTCCGGTTTGAAGGCGCGCTGCCGTGGCTCGGGCGGCGCTACGCCGAAGCCGAGTCCGACGGCGAGCGGGAGCGGTACGAGGGCTATATGCGGGCGGTGCCCTGCCCGGCCTGCGACGGTACCCGGCTCCGGCCGGAGATCCTGGCCGTGACGGTGCACGGCCTCTCGATCGCGGACCTGGCCGCGCAGCCGGTCCGGGAGGCGTCGCACTGGCTGCGGACCCTGCCGCTGGCCCCGCGCGAGGAGCTGATCGCCAAGCGGCCGCTGGCCGAGATCCAGGCGCGGCTCGGGTTCCTGATGGATGTCGGGCTGCACTATCTGTCCCTCGACCGGGCGGCGGGGACGCTGGCCGGCGGTGAGGCGCAGCGGATCCGGCTCGCCACCCAGATCGGGTCCGGGCTGAGCGGGGTGCTGTACGTGCTGGACGAGCCGTCGGCCGGCCTGCACCCGCGGGACAACCAGCGGCTGATCGGGACGCTGACCCGGCTGCGTGACCTGGCCAACACGCTGATCGTGGTCGAGCACGACCAGGACACCATCGAGGCCGCGGACTGGGTCGTCGACATCGGCCCGCAGGCCGGCGAGCACGGCGGCCAGATTGTGGTCAGCGGCAGCGTCGAGGATCTGAAGAACTCGGCGGAGTCGATCACCGGTGCCTACCTGTCGGGGCGCACCCGGATCGCCGTGCCGGCGGAACGCCGGCCGCGGCGGGCCGGCCGTGAACTGGTGGTCGAGGGCGCCCGCGAGCACAACCTGCGCGGCATCGACGTCACGTTCCCGCTGGGCTGCTTCGTCGCGGTCACGGGTGTGTCCGGATCCGGAAAGTCATCCCTGGTCAGCGACATCCTGTACCCGGTGCTGGCGGACCAGCTCAATGGCGCGAAGCTCGCGCCGGGCCGGCACACGCGGGTCAGGGGCATCGAGCAGCTGGACAAGGCGGTGGGCGTCGACCAGTCGCCGATCGGGCGGACCCCCCGGTCGAACCCGGCCACCTACACCGGGGTGTTCGACTACATACGGGAGCTGTTCGCGGAGACCACCGCGGCTAAGGTCCGCGGCTACCAGTCGGGACGGTTCTCGTTCAACGTGAAGGGCGGTCGCTGCGAGCACTGCGCGGGCGAGGGCACGATCCGGATCGGGATGGACTTCCTGCCCGACGTCTACGTCCCCTGCGAGGTGTGCCACGGCGCGCGGTACAACCGCGAGACGCTGGAGGTGCGCTACAAGGGCAAGACGATCGCCGAGGTCCTCGACATGCCGGTCGAGGAGGCGGCGGAGTTCTTCGCCCCTATTGATCGGATCGCCCGCCGGCTGCGCGCCCTGGCCGAGGTCGGCCTCGGCTACGTGCGGCTCGGCCAGCCGGCGACCACGCTGTCCGGCGGTGAGGCCCAGCGGGTGAAGCTGGCGGCGGAACTTCAGAAGCGCTCCACCGGGCGGACCATCTACGTGCTGGACGAGCCGACCACCGGCCTGCACCCCGAGGACGTGCGCAAGCTGCTCGCCGTGCTGCACTCACTGGTGGACCGGGGCAACACCGTGCTGGTCATCGAGCACAACCTCGACGTGATCAAGACGGCCGACTGGGTCATCGACCTGGGACCCGAAGGCGGTCCCGGCGGCGGCACGATCGTCGCCGAGGGCACGCCCGAGCAGGTGGCCGCGGTCCCGGAGTCGCTCACCGGGCAGTTCCTGCGCCGGGTGCTGCCGGCGCCCGCCCGCCGCGGCGGGAGCGGCCCGCGCCGCTTGACGCACGCCGCCTGAGCGGTGCCGGGGCCGGGCACGTCTTCCAGCCGGAACGAACCGCTCCCCATGGTCCGCCGCCAGGCCTCCCTAACCGTCCTCTCCTCCCGGGCCGGCCCTGACGCACCAGCCAAACGGCGGTCAGGCGGGCGCCCAGCGCCAGCCGTCGTCGTCCTCGCAGATGATCGCTTTGCCGTCGCCCGCCACCCCAGACTTCCCGTGGTCAGAGTCCCGGCAGTACTCCCCCGGCTCGTAACAGGTGTTCTCGTCGCTCAGCGGATAACAGCTGGCCTTCGGCGGAGGCGGAGGCGCGGCGGTCGGCGGCTGCTGCTTGGATGGCGGCGCCGGGGCAGCGGCCTGGACCGTGGACGGTAAGGCCGGCGCCGCCTTCGGCGGCGCATTCGGCTTGGCGGCGGGCGTGGTCGCGTAGGTCGGTGCCGGGACCGCGGCCCGTGCCGTCGGCGGCGGAGCGCCGGTCCTGGCGGCGGCCGCGGTATGCGTGGGGGCCGCCGTCGAGGTGGGCGTGGCGCTGCTGGCGGACGTTACATCGCTGGTTGGCCTGGTCGCCACGCAGGCCGCCACGCCGACGATGATTAATAGAGCGAAGATGGCCCCGGCGACCCGGTCGGCGGCGCTGAATCGGTTTCGCACCTGAGATCCTTTACTGACCCGCACTGCCGCGTTGCAGTGCCCACAAAGGTTGACTCGCTGCGTGACGCTCCGGATGACACCGATGCGCATCTGTTACGGGGCGCCGGTGGCCAGGAACTGGGCCGTTCGCACGCAATATCGCCACGACCTCGTGGCCGCGTCCGGCAAGGAGTCCGGCCAGACGTGCGGCGGGTCGCAGGGGCACCACCTCATGGTGCTTCGTCCCGGGTGATGCGTCCGAAACGGGCGGCGCTACGGTGGCGAGCGGGCCGGCATCAGCCGGGCCCTGGTCCCTGCGGCCGCGGAACGCTCAGCCCGGACGGCGGAACGGGCGGCCTTCAGAAAGGTGCGGAATGACAGAGCGGGCTGCGTCAGAAGCGTCGGTTGCGCTGCTCGGAACCGGGCTGATGGGCGCCGGGATGGCCCGGAACATGCTCAAAGCCGGGATATCGCTGCGCGCCTGGAACCGGACCGCCAGCAAGGCCGGGCCGCTGGAGGCCGACGGCGCGGCTCTGTGCGACGACCCGGCCGACGCGGTCCGCGGGGCGGACATCATCATCACCATGCTCTCCGACGGGCCGACCGTGTTCGACGTGATGACGGCGGCCGGTCCCGGGCTCACCCCGGGGCAGGTCTGGGTGCAGACGGCCACCGTCGGCGTCTCCTGGCTGGACGAGCTGGCCGAGCTCGCGCGGGATCGGAAGCTGGTGTTCCTCGACGCGCCGGTACTCGGCACCCGCAAACCCGCCGAGGAAGGCAGGCTCACCGTGTTTGCCGGCGGCCCGGATGACGCCAGCGACAGCATCCGTGAACGCGTCCGGCCGGTGTTCGACGCGATCGGGACCAAGACGATCTGGCTGGACGAGGTAGGCGCGGCGACCCGGCTCAAGCTGGTCACCAACAGCTGGATCGCGGCGCTTACTGTCGCGGCCGGCGAATCGGTCGCGCTGGCCGGCGCCCTGGGGGTGGATCCGGAGGCCTTCCTGGACGCCATCAAGGGCGGCCTGGCGGACTCCCCGTACCTGCACCTGAAGGCGCGGGCGATCATCGACGACGACTACACGCCGAGCTTCAGCCTCACGCTGGGCGGGAAGGACGCCCGCCTCATCAAGGAGGCCGGAGAGGCGGCCGGGCTGCACATGGATGTGGCGTCAGCAGCGGCGGAACGATACGGCCGGGCGGCCGCGCAGGGGCACGGCGACAAAGATATGGCCGCGGCCTACTTCGCGAGCTTCGACGACGCTCCCGGGGCCTGACGCCGGCGCAGCCAAGGCTCCGCCCGGCGGCCGGGCCACCGGGCGACCGCGGTGGGCAGCCAGGGTTCCGCCCGGCCGCCGGGCCACCACGCCGCCGCAGCCCTAGGCCTGGATGAGTTCCACGCTGCTGCCGCTGCGTCCCTTCCGCACGTGGATCTGGGCCGGGATCCGCTGGCGCAGCTCGCTGACGTGGCTGACGATGCCGACCATCCGGCCCCCCTCGCGCAGCCCGTCGAGCACGTTCATCACCTCTTCCAGGGTGTCTTCGTCCAGGCTGCCGAACCCCTCGTCGACGAACAGCGCCTCGATCGTGACCCCCGCGGCTTCCGCGGTGACGACGTCGGCGAGGCCGAGCGCGAGCGCCAGGCTGGCCAGGAACGTCTCGCCGCCGGACAGCGTGCTCGTGTCGCGTTCCAGGCCGGTCCAGGTGTCGCAGGCCAGCAGGCCGAGCCCGGAACGGCCGCCGCCCCCGCGCCGGGCGTCGGTGTGCGCCAGCGAATAGCGGCCCGCCGTCATCGTCAGCAGCCGCTGGCTGGCCGCTTCCGCGACCTCCTCCAGCCGGGCGGCGAGCACGAACGCCGACAGCGTCATCTTCAGCGTGTTCGCGCCCTGGCCGCCCGCCAGGTCAGCCAGCCGGCGGGCCTCCTCGGCCCGCTCGCGCAGCGGCTCCAGCGCGGCCCGTTCGGCCGCGAACTGGGGCGCCAGCCCGGCCAGGGTGGCCGCCCGGTCCCGGGCCAGGCCCAGCGCGGTGACCGCCGCGTCGTGCCGCTCGGCGACCAGCCTGACCGCCTCCTGCGCGCCCGCCAGGTCGGCGGCCGGATCCAGCGGCACCTCCAGCTCCGGGTCGGCGAGCTGCGTGGTCACGGATACGGTTGCGGCCTCGTAGGCCCGGATGGCCTGTTCCTGCTCGGCGCGCCACTGCGGGGACCGCCGGGCCGCGCGCGCCGCCGGCACATCCTGGAACCCCGCCCCGGCCGCCGCCCGAGCGGCTCCGGCTTCGGCCTGGGCCGCGGTCTCGGCCGCCGCCGCTGCCGCCTCGGTGGCGCTCGCGGCCGCGGCGAGCGCGTCGGCCAGCCCGGCCGCGGTGGCCAGGGCCGCCTCCAGGTCAGGAGCCCCGCCGAGCTGGCGCAGCAGCGACGCACGGTGCCCCGCCGCGCGGTCCCGCGCGGCGGTGGCCTCGGCCAGCGCGGCCTGCTGCTGCTCGGCCAGCGCGCTGAGCCGCTTCTCGGTCCCCGCGACCGCCCTCCGCAGCTCGCCCAGGTCAGCGTCGTAGCGGCTGAGCTGCCCGGCTTCGGCGGCGAGCGCACCGGCCTCCGCTTCGAGTGCGTCCGCCGCGGCGGCGAAGCCGGCGGCCAGGTTGTGCAGCCGGGCGATCGTAGCCGCGCCCGGGGCCCGGCCACCGGGCGGGCTACTGCCACCGGGGGCGCCGCCGCTGGTCCCAGCTCCGCCGCCGGTCCCAGCTCCGCCGCCGGTCCCAGCTCCGCCGCCGGTCCCAGCTCCGCCGCCGGTCCCAGCTCCGCCGCCGGTCCCAGCTCCGCCGGGAGCGCCGGCGCTT
>JBEKCN010000211.1:0-6351 GCA_050014855.1 Streptosporangiaceae bacterium
CGAGCAGGGCGGCAAGCAGCATGTCGCCGGCCACGCCCGCGGTCGCGTCGATGTAGGCGGCACCCGGCCGGTCCGTCACCGGTGAACCGCCCGGATGATCTTGGCGGCGTGCGCCGCCGCCCCGAACCCGTTGTCGATGTTGACGACGACCAGACCCGGGCTGCACGAGGCGAGCATGCTGACCGCCGCGGCCAGGCCGCCCGCCGCGACGCCGTAGCCGACACTGGCCGGCACGCCGATCACCGGCGCGCTGACCAGTCCGGCGATCACACTCGGCAGGGCACCGTCCATCCCGGCCACGACCACCACGCACTCGGCGGCGCGCAGGTCCTCTAGCCGGGACAGCAGCCGCCCGAGCCCGGCTACGCCCACGTCGGCGAGGACATCCGCGCGGACGCCAAGCACGGCCAGCGTCACCGCACATTCCCGGGCCACTTTCAGGTCCGTAGTGCCGGCCGTCACGACCAGCACGTGGCCGCGCGCGGGCGGCAGGGCCCCGACGGCGACCGTTCCGGCCACGTGATCGGCGTGTACGGCATCGCCAGGAAAGCGGGCGGACGCCCCGTCCAGGACACCGGCGGGGCAGCGCGTCGCCAGGGCGGGTGCCTCCGGATCGCGGGCCCGCAACTCGGCCAGCAGCGCGAAGATCTGCTCGGAGGTCTTGCCTTCGCCGAACACCACTTCCGGGACGCCGGTCCGCCGCCGGCGGTCTACGTCCAGCAGGGCGAAGTCACCCAGCGGGACACCCGCCGCCCCGGCCTGCGCTCCCGGCGGCACAGCGGGTGCTCCAGGCATGCCGGGACCCTCAGCCGGCACGGCTGACCGGAGTGATGTCGAGGTTCAGCGAACCGGACCGCAACGGCCGCTCGTCGATCTCCGCGCGCTGATATCCAGCCGCCCGGACGCAGGCCAGCACCGCCGCATACTCGTCCGGGTCCGCCGCCCGCGGCAGCTCCGCCGCGCCGAGCTGCACTCGGCCGAGATCAGCGAAATGCCGCACCCGCAGTTCGCGGTAGCCGCGCTGCTTCAGGCTCAGCTCGGCCCGGTCTACCTGGGACAGCACGCCGGCGCTGACCGGCGTGCCGTAAGGCAGCCGTGATGCCAAGCAGGGCGACGCGGGCTTGTCCGCACTCGGGACCCCCAGGTGCAGCGCCAGCGCCCGCACCTGGTCCTTCCCGACGGACGCCTCCAGCAGCGGATGCCGGACACCGTGCTCGGCCGCCGCGCGCAGCCCCGGCCGCCAGTCACCCGTGTCATCGGCGTTGGCCCCGGACAGCACGGCGGCGAAGCCGCGGCGCCGGGCCAGCGCGGCCAGCCGCTCGTACAACTCGGATTTGCAGTAGTAGCAGCGGAAACGGTCGTTGCGCCGGTAGTCGTCACGCTCCAGCTCGGCCGTACTGATCAGCTCGTGCCGGACGCCCACGGCCCGGGCCACCGACCGGGCGCCGTCCAGTTCGCCGGACGCGAGGGCCGGCGAGACGGCGGTGACGGCCAGGGCTTGTTCCCCGAGCGCCCGGGCGGCCAGCGCAGCGACCAGAGAGGAGTCCACCCCGCCGGAGAACGCGATCAGGGCGCTGCCCAATCCGGCCAGGCGCTCGGTCAGCCGGCCGGCCAGCGCGTCAAGCTCGTTCGGCAACGCCGTTCCCTTCTCATGTCGACCGGGCCCGCGCCGCCGTGATCTGCTCCGGCGTCGGGCCGCCGCCCGTCGGACGCATGGTGCGCCGTGGCCAACTGCCGGTTTACCCATCGCCAGGCAGCCCATCCCAGGCCTGGCCGGTCGCCCGCCCTACCGCAGCTGATCATATGATTCGGACTATACGCTTCGGCTGTACCCTCAGATTCGGCTCATGGCACTTCAGGAGGTCTCGTGCCCATCGAACAGGCAGAGTTCGGCCGCACCGGCCACCAGAGCAGCCGGGTGATCTTCGGGGGGGCGGCTCTCGCGCAGGTCTCCCAGCGGGTCGCGGACGAGACCCTGGACGTCCTGCTCGCCTACGGGGTGAACCATCTGGACGTGGCCTCGTCCTACGGCGAGGCGGAGGTGCGCATCCGGCCGTGGCTGCAGCGCGAACCGGGCCGGTTCTTCCTGGCCACCAAGGGCGACGAGCGCACCGCAGCGGGGGCCCGGGAGGAATTGCACCGGTCCCTGGACCGGATGGGCGTCGACCACGTCGACCTCTGGCAGCTGCACGCCCTGGCCGATCCGATCGAGTGGGATACCGCCCTGAGCCCTGGCGGGGCCCTTGAGGCCGCCCTTGAAGCCCGGGAGCAGGGCCTCATTCGCTGGATCGGGGTCACCGGCCACGGCAGCCAGATCGCCGCGACGCACCGGCGCAGCCTCGAGCGGTTCGACTTCGACTCGGTGCTGCTCCCGTACAACTTCGTCACCATGCAGAACCCGTACTACGCCGAGAATTTCGACGCCCTGTACGAGACCTGCCGGGAGCGGCGGATCGCGGTGCAGACGATCAAGTCGATCGCGCTGCGCCCCTGGGCCGGCCGACCGCACACCCGGGCGACCTGGTACGAGCCGCTCGAGCAGCAGGACGACATCGATCTCGCGGTGTGGTGGGCGATGGGCCGCCCCGGGGTGTTCCTTGACAGCGTGGGGGACGTGGACCTGCTCCCGCGAGTGCTGGACGCGGCCGGCCGGTTCACCGGGGCACCGGACGACACGGCGATGAGCGCGCTGGCCGACCGGACCGCGGCAGATCCGCTGTTCGTCTGACCGGGTCGCGTCACCGGGTGGCGCCGAGCCAGTCGTAGCTGAACTGGTTCGTGGTCTGGGGATGCTCGCACCCTCCGTACGCCGGCGCTGCAACGCCCCGGCCTACGGTGCGTTGCGCGCGCTGCTGACCGCCTCCCTCACGCCGGTCACTCCTTCATTTCACAGCGCCGCAACGTGCAGGACTTCCTCCATGTAGCGACCCGCGGCCTCCGATGCCTGGTCTGGCGTGCTGCCGCGCTCGCGGGCGTCCATGTAGGCGGCATACCAGTCCCACCAGTTGTGCGGGGCATGGGTCTTCTCGTAAGGGTCGTGATGCTCGGCCGTTTCATGGAGCAGGCCGGCCAGGGAAGCGACGTCCATCGTCAGTCCTCCCACTCCCGCCCCGGAAGGCGCGTCGTGATCTCCTGGAGCTGCCACTCGTTGCCATCTGGATCCCTGAACGAGGCATAGGTCTGGTAGGAGCGATGTTGTGGGTCCGGGCCCGGAACAGGCCCCGCGGCGTTGTGGAACACCTCGCTGACCTCGACGCCGCGACCGATGAGGTCGTCACGCGCCGCGTCGATGTTGTGGACGGCCAGCAGCAAGCGCCTGGCGGAGCCAGGCTCCGCGGTGGTGACGCCCTTCCCGAATGCGACCGAGCACCCCGAGTGGGTTGGCGTTAGCTGGACCACCCGGAAGGCATCGCCTACGACGATGTCAGCGTCCGTCCGCCATCCGAGGCTCTGGTAGAACCGCTTCGCCCGATCGACATTCGAGACGGGCAACGTCACGACCTCGAGCTTCATGTCGATGGTCCCCGCTTCGGGCGTCTGGGTCGAGGCTTCAGTGCTGACGTCGGTGCTGGCCATGTTGACCTCCATCGGCCGGTTGGTATTAGCAGCAGCCTGCCGCTTCGGCCGATCCGTCGCGCCCGTGGAGTCCCTGGTCATTCGCTAGGGGCTGATGTCCGGACTGTGCTGGCGTCCCCGGGACTTTCGCCCCGTGGGCCTGGCCCCTTGTGTCCCTTATGGGGTCGCGCGTCACGGTTGCAGAATGGGGAGAAAACCAAGATCATGATGCCGTCGGCACCCCGGCGCCGGCCTCCCGGCGTGGTGCGGCAAGGAGGAAGTTATGGCGGCAAATTCGATCGTCGTCGCGACGGATGGCTCCCGGGAATCCGTGCTGTCCGTGGAATGGGCGGCCCTGGAGGCCAACCGGCGGGGGGCGCCGCTGCGCATCGTGTCGACGCCGGCCATGCCGCCGCGCATGAGGGCGGGGGCCTACGGTTCCCCGGAGACGGTGGCCGACGCGCTGCAGGCGGCCTCGGTGCAGGCGCTCGCGACGGCGGCCGGCCGGGCCGCCGAGGTCGCCCCCAACGTGCGCGTGGAGACCGGCCTGCTGTCCGGTGCGCCTGCGCAGGCCATAATCGACGCCGCGTCCAGCGCGTCCATGCTCGTCGTCGGGGCCCGCGGCACCGGCGGGTTCGCCGCCATGATCCTCGGATCGGTGAGCCGGTACGCCGCGATGCACGCGGCCTGCCCGGTCGTGGTGGCCCAGGGCGAAAGCCTAGCGGTGCACCAGCAGATCGCCGTTGGTGTCGGCGACCCTGACGAGGCCGCCAGCGCGCTGCAGTTCGCATTCGACGAAGCGGTCCTGCGCGGCGTGGGCCTGCGCGTCGTCCACGCCTGGTACTGGCTGCCGGAACTGCGGCCGGTCTGGGCCGGCGGGGAAGCCCACACCGCGGGGACGGGCGGGACCGGGCTACGGCGGCTCGACCCGGAGGTCATCTCCGCGGAGTCAGGCCGCCAGCTCGCTGAGATGCTGGCCAGCTGGCGTGAGAAGTACCCGCACGTACAGCTCAGCGAAGACGTCATCCATGGCCATCCGGGCCAGGTCCTCGCCAGCCTGTCCGCCGGCTCCGACCTCGTCGTCCTCGGCAGGCATCGGCGTACAGCCAGCGGACCGCCCGGCATAGGCTCCGTTCAGCACGCCGTGCTCAGCCACGCACGCGGGCCGATCGCGATCATCCCCTCAGCGCCTTGATTTCTTTTTAGTGTGCCGTGTGGTCCCGAGCCGCGGAGCGGCCGCGGGCGCCGGGTGCGCAGACCACCGGCTGACGGGCGTCAGCGAGGACCTGGCCCACGTGTCCGGCCACAGCCCAGGTCACGAAGCGCCGGCGCTTGACTGTCCGCCAGGCCTGGCCCGTGCCGTGGCCTCGTCGCATGCGGAAAGCTGGACCGTCCACATCGCCGATGTCAGCGTGCCGAACCTTCGCAATTGGTCGCGCAGCGTCACCGCATTGCCGTCACGCGCTGAGGCGACTGCGTCATCCGCAGCGTGCTCCAGCCGGGTCAGCCGGGCCGCCAGCAGCGGTTGGGTCCCGGCCGTCCGGCCGTCGGCGGCCGGGGCCAGTGCGGCACGCTCGGCGGCCTTCACCTCGGCCAGAATTGCGCTGGTTGCGTTGGTGACCTGGCCCGCGACGCCGTCCGCCAGCGGCGCGCCGGCCTCGCCGACAGCGAGCATCCACAACCTGGCCAGGTGCGGTCCGCAACGCGCTTGATGATCTCGCACATCGTCTGCGGTGTTCATGGTTGACCTCCACGATGACCGGGGCCTCATTGCAAGCCCGTTTCCAGCCCCCATCAAGGGGCCTAAGTCCTGCCGGTACAACAGCGCAGGCCAGCGCGCCGGTAGCGCGGCGCCGGTAACGCGGCCGCTGCGCCCCGGGCGACGTTCAGCGTGCCCGCGGCGATGCCGGACCGGGATGCGCCGCCGGGCGGGTGCTGGCGAGCGCGGGCACGATGGGTGGCGCCCTTTCCGTGGCAAGCTATCTGTATGACAGATGACAAGCCGGAGCCCTCACCCAGGGAGAGGGTAACGGCGGAGCTGGATGAATTGATGGCGACCGTGCTACGCCACCTGCGCACGGGGCAGGGCAGTCCCCTGGAAGAGCTTGGCCTGGATCAGGCAGCGGACGAGCTGCAGCACTGGCGGCCGGATATCCCAGGCTCAGGAGCACAGGAATAACCATGATCGTGGTCAGGAGTGGCACTCGATATTAGTGGCGTTTTCGTGGCTGCGGACGTCCACTACCTGGCGTCCGGCGGCGCCCGGGCGGCGGCCGTCGTTGCAGCCGATGCCGGCTTCTCCCGGCTGGTGGCTGACCGCGTTGAGCTGGTGCCTGAGCCGGCCACGGCCAATATGCGGGACCTGGAAGGCGAATAGCGGCCTCTGCTTACCGGATGATCACCATGAAGCTCCCGGATCGGGCGCAGGCGCGCACCGCCCTGGCCGACAGCGTCGTCCTGGCCCTCGCCAGTCTGGTCACTTACCTGCTGGCCACCAGGCTGCTGTCCTGGGTGCACTCGGTGTCGCCCGCCGACGACATGCTCGGCGGCCTGTGGGCGGTGATCGCCGCCATTTTCGTCAACCGCAGCACGTACCGGGAGAGCCTGAGCGCGGCCGTGTCGCGCATGGCGGCGACCTTCGTGAGCTTCGTGTACTGCCTGATCTACCTGGCATTCCTGCCGTTCCACACGTGGGCGCTGGCGGTGCTGGTCGGCGTGAGCGCGCTGACCGCGACGCTGATCGGCCGTCCCGGCGACGCGATCACCGCCGCGATCACGACCACGGTCGTCCTGTTG
>JBEKCN010000212.1:0-6351 GCA_050014855.1 Streptosporangiaceae bacterium
AACCTGCGCGACCGCAACGAGGTGCTCTTCTTCCGGCTGCTCAGCGAGCACATCGACGAGATGCTGCCGATCGTCTACACGCCGACCATCGGGCAGGCCATCGAACGATTCAGCCATGAGTTCCGCCGGCCACGCGGGGTGTACCTGTCGGTCAACGCACCCGAGGAGGCCGAAGAGGCGCTCAGCGTCTACGGCGGCGGCCCGGACGACATCGACCTCCTCGTGGCCACCGACGCGGAGGGCATCCTCGGCATCGGCGACCAGGGCGTGGGCGGCATGGACATCGCGGTCGGCAAGCTGGCCGTGTACACCGCCGCGGCCGGGATCCACCCACGCCGCACCATCCCCGTCATGCTGGACGTGGGCACCGATAACCTCAGGCTGCTCAGCGACGAGATGTACCTCGGCGACCGGCACGCCCGGGTCCGCGGCCAGCGCTATGACGATCTCGTCGAGGCGTACGTGTCCGCGGCCACCAAGCTGTTCCCGCACGCCATGTTGCACTGGGAAGACTTCGGCGCCGGCAACGCCCGGCGCATCCTGGACAAGTATCAGGACCGGTGCTGCACGTTCAACGACGACCTGCAGGGCACCGCCGCGACCGCGCTGGCCGCGGCGTTCGCCGCGCTCCGGGTCACCCGGGGCCGGCTGCGCGATCAGCGGATCGTCATCCACGGGGCCGGCACGGCCGGGCTGGGCATCGCCGACATGATGCGGGGCGTCATGGTGAACGAAGGGCTCAGCGACTCCGAAGCGACCAGCCGCTTCTACGCCATCGACCGCGACGGCCTGCTGAGCACGGATCAGCCGACCCCGATGTACGACTTCCAGGCCCGGTACGCCAGAACGCCGGATGAGCTGGCCGGCTGGCCGCGCGACCGCTACGGCCGGATCGGGCTGGCCGAGGTGACCGAGAAGGTCGCGCCGACCTTCCTGATCGGGACGTCGACGCAGACCGGCGCGTTCACCGAGCAGATCGTCAAGAGCATGGCGGCGCGTACCGAACGGCCGATCATCATGCCGCTGTCCAACCCGACGTCAAGGTCGGAGGCTCACCCGGCCGACCTGATCTCGTGGACGGAGGGCCGCGCGCTGGTCGCCGCGGGCAGCCCCTTCCCGCCGGTCGAGTATGACGGACGGTGGTACCAGATCGCCCAAGCCAACAACGCACTGGTATTCCCCGGGATCGGCCTCGGAGTGACGGCGGCCCGGGCCCGCCGGATCAGCGTGGGCATGATCTCCGCTGCGGCGCACGCGGTGGCTGCGCTGTCGGACGCCATGACCCCCGGCGCGGCGCTGCTGCCGCCCGTGCACAGCCTGCGCCTGGTCTCGACGGCGATCGGCGTCGCGGTGGCGCAGGCAGCGGCCGCAGAGGGACTGGCCGAGGAGCGGCTCACCGACCCCATCCAGCAGGTCTACCAGACCATGTGGCAGCCCGAGTACCCCGAGTTCAACGTCATCTGACCGGACCGTTAGGCTCCGCTTCCCGAAAGGGCTCACCCGGTCGCAGCTGGACGGGACGACGAGGCTCTCGTCGGCCGGGCGGGATCCTGCGTCGTGCCTGAAGGATCTAGGCTGACCGGGAGTATTGCCCGGTGCTCAGCCGGCCCCTCACTGCCGCCTCGGGAGGACTTCGCAGCGTGCCGCAGCCACCCGGCTGGCCCCCCTCCGTGGTCCTGGCCTCTGCTTCGCCCCGGCGGCTCGGGCTGCTGAAGGGCATCGGCGTGGACCCCGAGGTGCGGCCGGCGGAGATCGACGAGACGCCGCTGCCCGGGGAGAGCCCCGCCCGCTACGTCGAGCGGCTGGCGGTGGCCAAGGCCGCGGCCGTGGCCCGGGACGGCGAAGTGGTCATCGCGGCGGACACGACGGTCAGCATCGGCGGCCAGATCATCGGCAAGCCGGCCAGCCGCGCCGGGGCCCTGGACATCCTGCGCACGCTTTCCGGCCGGACCCACACCGTCTTCACCGGGCTGGCCGTGCTGTCACCGTCCGGCACGACGTCCGCGATCGTGACGTCCGAGGTGACGTTCATCCCGGCCAGCGAGGACCTGCTGGCCTGGTACGCCGACACCGACGAGCCGTACGATAAGGCGGGCGCCTACGGGCTGCAGGGCGCCGGCTCGATGCTCGTCGCCGGGGTGCGGGGCAGCGTCACCAATGTGGTCGGGCTTCCGCTCGCCCAGCTTCATGAGCTGATGTCCCTCCCGCGCGTCACGCTCACCCGCCGTCCGGAAGGATCCTGATCATGAGCCGTGTCGTTGTCATCGGGGCGACCGGGCACATCGGCAGTTACCTGGTGCCGCGACTGGTGCGCGGCGGGCACGAGGTGATCGCGATGAGCCGCGGCGCCCGCGAGCCCTACCACCCGAGCCCGCAGTGGGGTCGGGTGACCCGCGTAACCGTGGACCGCGACGCAGAGGACGCGGCGGGCACGTTCGGCGAACGGGTGGCGGCGCTACGGCCCGATGCCGTGATCGACCTGGTCTGCTTCACCGCGGCCTCGGCGCAGCAACTACTCGACGCGCTGCGGCCCTCGCGCCCGCTGCTGGTGCACTGCGGGACGATCTGGGTCCACGGCCCGGCGCTGCGGGTACCGGTCACCGAGGACGAGCCGCGGTCCGCCTACGGCGAGTACGGGACCGGCAAGGCGCAGATCGAGGCGCTGCTGCACCGGGAGACGCTGGCGGGCGGGGTGCCGTCCGTGGTCCTGCACCCCGGCCACATCAGCGGGCCGGGCTGGCCGGTCATCACCCCGGCCGGCAACCTGGACCCGGCCACCTGGACGGCCCTGGCCAGCGGGCAGCCGCTGCCGCTGCCCGACCACGGCCTGGGCGTCCTGCACCACGTGCACGCCGACGACGCCGCCCAGGCCTTCGAGCGCGCACTGTCCCGGCCCGCGGCGATCGGGGGCAGCTTTCACGCGGTGGCCGCCGAAGCGATGACGCTGCGCGGGCTGGCGGCCGGGGTGGCGGCCTGGTTCGGGCGGCAGGCGAAGCTGGACCTCGTCGACTGGGCGGAGTTCGAGCGCCGGGTTGGCGCCGGGCCCGCGGAGACCACCCGCGAGCACACCTTCCGCAGCATCACCGCGAGCATCGAACGGGCCAGGGAAACCCTCGGCTACGCGCCCCGTTTCACCGCGCTGGACGCCCTGCACGAAGCCCTGGCCTGGCTGGTGGCCCACGGCCAAGCCGACGTAGGCGGCCAGCAGTTCTGACCCCGCGGGTTAGTCCGGGCGGCCAGGCCACACCCGCACCGATAGAGCCCAGCCGGGCCTCAGGACGTTTCCGCCACGCCGCCTGACGAGAAGGCACGCCGACCTCGTTACTCGGCTCTGATCAGCATCGGCCGCATCGCGTTGAGGGCGGCGGGGTTGTCGATGGTGGACGGAACGGGCTCCTCCTGGCCGTTGGCGATGCCGCGCATGGTCTTGCGCAGGATCTTCCCGGACCGGGTCTTCGGCAGGGCCTCGACGATATCAACCCGGCGGAGCGCGGCCACCGGGCCAATCCGCTCGCGGATGAGCGCGACCATCTCGGCGCTCAGGATCACCGGGTCAGTGTCGACGCCCGCCTTGAGCGTCACGAACCCGCGAGGCACCTCACCCTTGACCGGATCATGCACGCCGATCACGGCACATTCGGCGACGGCGGGATGGCTCGCCAGCACCTCCTCCATCTCCCCGGTCGACAGGCGGTGCCCCGCGACGTTGATGACGTCGTCGATGCGGCCCATCACATACAGATAGCCGTCCTGGTCACGATAGCCGCCGTCGCCGGTGACGTAGGCGCCGTCGTGGCGCAGCAGGTAGGAGTCGATGAAGCGATCGTCGTCGTGCCACAGGGACGGCAGGCACCCGGGCGGCAGCGGCAGCCGCATCACGATCTCACCGGTGACCCCCGGCTCGACCTCGTTGCCCTCGGCGTCCAGGATGTGCACGTCGTAGCCCGGCATCGGGACGGTGGGGGATCCGGGCTTGGTCGGCAGGGCTTCCAGGCCCATGGGATCGCCCGCGATGGCCCAGCCGGTCTCGGTCTGCCACCAGTGGTCGATGACGGGAATGCCGAGCAGTTCCTTGGCCCACCGGTACGTTTCCGGGTCCAGCCGCTCTCCCGCCAGGAAGAGGTACTTCATGCCGGAAAGGTCGTACTTGCGGGACAGCTCGCCGTTAGGGTCCTCCTTCTTGATGACGCGGAACGCGGTCGGCGCGGTGAACAGCGCCTTCACGCCGTACTCCGAGATCACCCGCCAGAAGGCGCCGGCGTCCGGGGTGCCGACCGGCTTGCCCTCGTACAGGATCGTCGTGCACCCGGCCAGCAGCGGGGCGTACACGATGTAGGAGTGCCCGACGACCCATCCGACGTCGGAGGCGGCCCAGAACACCTCACCGGGCCGGATGTCGTAGAGGTACTCCATGGTCCAGCGGAGCGCCACCGCGTGCCCGCCGTTGTCCCGGACCACGCCCTTGGGCTTGGCCGTGGTGCCCGAGGTGTACAGGATGTACAGCGGGTCGGTGGCCTTGACCGGGACGCAGTCGACCGGCTCGGCTCCCTCCACGGCCCGGGCCCAGTCGACATCGCGGCCCTTGACCATCGACGCCTCGGCCTGCGGGCGCTGCAGGATCACGCACCAGTCCGGCTTCCTGGTGGCCAGCTCGATCGCGTTGTCCAGCATCGGCTTGTACTCCACGACCCGGGCACCCTCGATGCCGCACGAGGCCGAGACCACCACCTTGGGCGCCGCGTCGTCGATGCGCGCCGCGAGCTCCGGCGCCGCGAACCCGCCGAACACGACCGAGTGGGCCGCGCCGATCCGCGCGCACGCCAGCATGCTGATGGCGGCCTCGGGGATCATCGGCAGGTAGATGACCACGCGGTCGCCCTTGGTCACCCCGAGGCCCTGCAGCACGCCCGCGAACCGGGCCACCTCGTCTAGCAGTTCCCGGTAGGTGTACCGGCGGGAGGTGCCGGTCACCGGGCTGTCGTAGATCAGTGCCGCCTGGTCGCCGCGGCCGTCGCGCACGTGCCGGTCCAGGGCGTTGTAACAGGTGTTCAGTTCCCCGTCACTGAACCAGCGGTAGAACGGCGGATTCGAGGAGTCCAGGATGACCGACGGTGCCCGGTACCAGTCGATGGCCCGGGCGGCATCGCCCCAGAATGACTCCGGGTCGGCGATGCTGCGGTGGAACTCTTCGGCGTAACGGCCCATAACGGCACTCCATTCAGTGGCGGTGGCTTCGGTCGGGGTGGTTAGGGCTCGGCCAAGGCCAGACAGGCAGCACCGGGAGGGCCAGGGGCCTCGCGCGCCTCGGTGCAGGACAGGTGGGGCGGCCGGCGCGGCCACGTCAGGCCGGGGTACCCGCCGCCGGGTACGGCGGGCGTAGGGCCCACGTGGCACTCGCCGATGGAAGCCATGCAACCTCCCGCACAGATCTATCGGAAGTGTTAACACGCTTTTTACGGCAACAAAGCGGCAAAGGTCCCATTCAGCGGCCGTCTAAGGTCCCGCCCCATCGGCCGCCAGACGGCCGTTCCCCGTACTTGATCGGTCACCCGGCGCGGATCAGCAAGCGACAGGGGATCTGGCCAGCACAACCGTCGGCCGACGGTACAGTCCGGCCCCCTGGCTGCCCTGCTCCAGACCCCCCGGTCAGGGTCGCCCGCGCTCCGGCGGGACGCTCCGCGCTGCGGCCCATGACTCCGCTCTCCTTACTGCCGATTCCGGCGTCCTGCGCTATTCCCCGAGGGATTCATCCGGCACCTTGGCGAGGTGGCCGACCGGAAGATACTCCTTGCCGTATTCCACCTGGCACAGTTCGGCGAGGGCCAGGTAGAAGGCGATTCCCGCCAGGATTATGCCCATCCACCCGCCGGTCTTGATCAGCCCGGAGGTCGCCGTGTAGTTCCCGGCGCCCAGGACGAACAAGGTGGCGGCCAGGAGCGCGAGCGCCAGGGCCGTGGCGATGCTGGTACGGAACGATGCGAGGAACAGGATGGTGGCGTAGATGGCGAAGGCGTACAGGAACAGGCCAAGCGAGTGGCCCACCTGAAGCAGGGGCACGGACTTCAGGAAGAACTCGCCGATGGCGTAAAAGGACAGCCAGAACGCGCCGAAGCCGCCGAACAGCGCGCCGGCGAAGACGTTCCCGTTGCGCAGGCAGATGATCCCGGCGATGAGCTGGGCCAGTCCCCCGAACATGAACGCTACGGCGAAGACCACCGGTGTCGTCCCCGCGGGAACCACGTTCGCGTTGATCAGGCTGAGCATGAACGTCGTCACCGCGAAGGCGGCAAGGGCCAGCGGGGCCGAGTTACCCCATCCCGACGCGACGGCGGTCGCCGCCTGAACCGCGGC
>JBEKCN010000213.1:0-8079 GCA_050014855.1 Streptosporangiaceae bacterium
CCCGGCGGACGGCGGCCGAGCGGATCTCGTACCCGTCGAGCCGGGGACCCGTGTGCCCGGGGCTGCCGAACGGCGTGTTGACGATGAGGTCCACCTCACCGTCCAGGATCCGGGTGACGACCGTCGGCTCGCCGTCGGGCCCCGGGCCGTCGCCGTGCTTACGGACGATCCTGGCCCGGACGCCGTTGCGGCGCAGCACCTCCGCCGTGCCCTCCGTCGCCCAGATCTCGAACCCGAGGTCGGCGAGCCGCTTGACCGGGAACACCATCGATCGCTTGTCCCGGCTGGCGACGGATACGAACACCCGTCCTTTGACCGGCAGCGACCCGTAGACGGCGGCCTGCGATTTCGCGTACGCGGTGCCGAACATCTCGTCGATCCCCATAACCTCGCCGGTCGAGCGCATCTCCGGGCCGAGCACGGTGTCCACGCCCTCGCCCTGGGTGTTCCGGAAGCGGCCGAACGGCAGCACCGCCTCCTTGACCGCCACCGGGGACTCCAGCGGCAGCGTGCCGCCGTCCCCGGTGGCCGGCAGCAGGCCCTCAGTGCGGAGCTCCGCGATCGTCGCGCCGAGCATGACCCGGGCGGCCGCCTTGGCCAACGGCACCGCGGTGGCCTTGGACACGAACGGGACGGTCCGGGAGGCGCGGGGGTTGGCCTCCAGCACGTACAGCACGCCGGCGGCTAGGGCGTACTGCACGTTGAGCAGGCCGCACACCCCCACCCCGGCCGCGATCCGGGTGGTCGCGTCGCGGATCGCCCCGATGTCGGCGCGGCCGAGCGTGATCGGCGGCAGCGCGCAGGCCGAGTCGCCGGAGTGGATGCCGGCCTCCTCGATGTGCTCCATCACGCCGCCGAGGTACAGCTCCTCGCCGTCGTAGAGGGCGTCCACATCGATCTCGATCGCGTCGTCCAGGAAACGGTCGATCAGCACGGGATGCTCGGGGCTGGCCTGGGTCGCCCGGCGCACGTAGGCGGCCAGGGTGTCGTCGTCGTAGACGATCTCCATGCCGCGGCCGCCGAGTACGTAGGAGGGCCGTACCAGCACCGGGTAGCCGATCTCCCCGGCCACCTGCTGGGCCTGCTCCACCGAGGTGGCCATAACGCGCCGCGGTCCTCGGCCAGGTGGATCGCCTCCGGGCTGGTCCCGACGATGGGCACACCGGCCCGCTCCAGCGCCCGGGCCAGGCCCAGCGGGGTCTGGCCGCCCAGCTGCACGATCACCCCGGCCAGCGGGCCGCTGGCCTGCTCCGCGTGCACGACCTCCAGCACGTCCTCCAGCGTCAGCGGCTCGAAGTACAGCCGCCCGGACGTGTCGTAGTCGGTGGAGACGGTCTCCGGGTTGCAGTTGACCATGACCGTCTCGTAGCCGGCCTCGGCCAGCGCGAACGACGCGTGCACGCAGGCGTAGTCGAACTCAATGCCCTGGCCGATCCGGTTCGGCCCGCTGCCCAGGATGATCACCTTGGGCCGGTCGCCGGGCGGCACCTCGGTCTCGTCGTCGTAGGTGGAGTACAGGTAGGGGGTACGGGCGGCGAACTCGGCGGCGCAGGTGTCCACCGCGTGGAACACGGGCCGGACGCCGAGGCCCCAGCGGATCTCCCGGACGCCGGCCTCGGTCATCCCGCGCAGCTGGCCGATCTGCGCGTCGGCGAACCCCGCGCCCTTGGCCAGCTGGAGCGTCGCCTCGTCCAAAGGGCGTGCTGGCCCGGGGGGGCGACCCCCCGGAACCCCCCGCTGCGCTTCGCGCCCCGCTGCGGTACTCGCCGTGACACCGCCGCTCACCGGGCCGGAGGCCCGGTTCGCTGGGCGGCCGGAGCTTCGCTCCGTCTGTCCGTAGCCGACTCCGCCGCGGATCTGTTCGGCTATTTCTTCGATGTGGGCGATCTGGTCTACGAACCAGGGGCGGCGCAGCAGTTCGGCCGTATCCCCCGGCGGCTCGGCCCAGCTGAACGAGGCGCCGCTGGACTCCATCGAGCGCAGGGCCTTCTGCAGCGCCTCGGGGAACGAGCGGCCGATGGCCATGGCCTCGCCCACCGACTTCATGTGCGTGGTGAGCTCGGTGTCTGCGCTGGGGAACTTCTCGAACGCGAACCGGGGGGTCTTGACCACCACGTAGTCCAGCGCCGGCTCGAAGCACGCGGGCGTCTGGCCGGTGATGTCGTTCGGGATCTCATCCAGGGAGTAGCCGATAGCCAGCTTGGCCGCGATCTTGGCGATCGGGAACCCGGTCGCCTTGGAGGCCAGCGCGGACGAGCGGGACACCCGGGGGTTCATCTCGATGACGACCATCCGGCCGTCGGTCGGGTTGACCGCGAACTGGATGTTGCAGCCGCCGGTGTCCACCCCGACCGCCCGGACGATCGCGATCGCGGTGTCGCGCATCCGCTGGTACTCCCGGTCGGTGAGCGTCATCGCGGGGGCGACCGTCACCGAGTCGCCGGTGTGCACTCCCATCGGGTCGATGTTCTCGATCGAGCAGACCACGACGACGTTGTCGTTGCGGTCCCGCATGAGCTCGAGCTCGAATTCCTTCCAGCCGAGGATCGACTCCTCCAGCAGGACCTCGGTCGTGGGACTGGCGTCCAGCCCGGCCCCGGCGATGCGGCGCAGCTCGTCTTCGTCGCGGGCGATGCCCGAGCCGGAGCCGCCCAGGGTGTAGGAGGGGCGGACCACGACCGGGTAGCCGAGCTTCCCGGCGGCGGCGAAGGCCCCCTCCAGCGAATGGCAGATCCGGCTGTCCGGCACCTGGGGCACGTCGCCGGGGTCGCCCGCGGCCCCGCCCAGCGGGGGCAGGCTCGTCACGATCTCCTTGAACCGCTCGCGGTCCTCCCCGGCCTTGATCGCCTCGATCCGGGCCCCGATCAGCTCGGTGCCGTACCGGGCCAGGACTCCCGCTTCGTGCAGCTCCACCGCGGCGTTGAGCGCCGTCTGGCCGCCCAGGGTAGGCAGCACCGCGTCGGGGCGCTCCTTCGCGATGACCTTTTCCAGCACGTCGAGGGTGATCGGCTCGACGTAGGTCGCGTCGGCGAACTCCGGGTCCGTCATGATCGTCGCCGGGTTGGAGTTGACCAGGCTGACCCGGATGCCTTCGGCCTTGAGGACGCGGCAGGCCTGCGTCCCGGAGTAGTCGAACTCACAGCCCTGCCCGATCACGATCGGGCCGGACCCGATCACGAGCACCGACTTGAGGTCACTGCGACGCGGCATCACGCACTCCCGTTTCGTTCACAAAGTTCACGCACGGCGCGCCCCGGGGCGCTGGGCGCGGGCGGGCGCTGGGCGCGGGGGCCGCTCCGGGCGCGGCGGAGCCCTATTCGGGGCGGGTTTTCCGCAGATACTGCGGAAAACCCGCCCCGCATCCGCGATCGGGTCACCGCGGGCGCTCCATGGCGGCGCAGAACCGCCCGAACAGGCCGACGGCGTCGTGCGGGCCGGGGGCGGCCTCGGGGTGGTACTGGACGCTGAAGACCGGGCGGTCCAGCATCCGCAGGCCCTCGACCACGCCATCGTTCAGGTTGACGTGACTGACCTGCGCGGGGCCGTAGGGAGTCTCGAACGGGCGGCGGGCCGCGTCCGGGACATGGGCCCAGGTCGTGCCGCCGGAGCCGCTCTCCCGCCCGGTCGTGGCCTGGCTGCCGGCGGGGCCCTCCCCGGCCGTGGCGGCCTGCCCGCCGCCGCCCGCCCCGGGGAGCGCGGCGGCGAAGCCGTGATTATGGCTGGTCACCTGGACCCGGCCGGTGGCCAGGTCCATGACCGGCTGGTTCACGCCGCGGTGGCCGTAGCGGAGCTTGTAGGTGTCCAGGCCCAGCGCCCGGCCGAGGATCTGGCTGCCCAGGCAGATCCCGAACACCGGCAGGCCGGCTTCCAGCACCCCGCGCATCGCCGCGACCGCGTAGCCCGCCGCGGCCGGGTCTCCCGGGCCGTTGCTGAAGAACACGCCGTCCGGGCTGGTCTGCAGGATCGCGGCGGCATCCGCGGCGGCGGGCAGCACCCGGACCTCGCAGCCGAGCTGGGCCAGGTAGCGCGGGGTGGAGGCCTTGATGCCCAGATCCAGCGCGGCGACCCGGTAGCGGACCGGTGTCCCGGGCGGGGGGCTCACCGGGTACGGCTCCCCGGTGCTGACGGTCCGGGCCAGGTCGGCTCCGATCATCCCCGGGCTGGCCAGCACCCGCTCCAGCAGCCGGGCCGGGTCGGACTCGGTGGTGCTGATCGCCGCGCGCATCGTTCCGCGTTCCCGCAGCCGCCGGGTCAGCGCCCGGGTGCCGCGGACCGCGATACCGGTGATCCCCTGACGGCGCAGCTCGGTGTCCAGGTCGCGGGCCGCCCGCCAGCTGGAGGTCAGCCGGGCGGGCTCGCGCACCACGTAGCCGCCGACCCACATCCGCCGGGACTCGGGGTCCTCGTCGTTGACGCCGGTATTGCCGATGTGCGGGGCGGTCATGGCCACGATCTGCTGGGCGTACGAGGGATCGGTCAGCGTTTCCTGGTAGCCCGTCATGCCGGTGTTGAACACCATCTCCCCGAAGGTCTCACCCTCGGCGCCGAACGAGCTCCCGCGCAGGATCGTTCCGTCTTCGAGAACCAGCAGGGCAGGCGGACGGGCGTTGCCGCCCCGGTGACCGGCTACGGTCTGGGCGGTCATGAGGCCAGCTTTCCGTCGAGCACGGTCGCGGTGCCGCGCAGGAACGTGGCCACTACCTGGCCCGGCAGCGCGACGCCCCGGAACGGCGTGTTGCGGCTACGGGACGCATGCGTGGCCGGATCCACCGGTTCCGGCGCGGCCGCCGGGTCATACAGCGTGAGGTTCGCGGGCGCCCCAGTCGCGGGCAGGACACCGTGCCCGCCCAGCCGGCCGATCGTGGCGGGGCGCACCGACATCCGGTCGGCGACGGCGGCCCAGTCCAGCAGTCCCGTCTGCACCATGGCCTGCTGGACCGCGCGCAGCGCGATCTCCAGGCCGGTCATCCCGAACGCGGCGTCGGCCCACTCGGTGTCCTTGGCTTCGACGGGGTGCGGGGCGTGGTCGGTGGCCACGCAGTCGATCGTGCCGTCGGCCAGCCCCTGGCGGAGCCCGGCAACGTCGGCGGCGGTGCGCAGCGGCGGATTGACCTTGTAGACCGGGTCGTAGCCTTCGGCCAGTTCATCGGTGAGCAGCAGGTGGTGCGGGGTGACTTCGGCGGTGACCCGCCAGCCCTTGGCCTTGGCCCAGCGGATAATCTCCACCGAACCCGCCGTCGACACGTGGCAGACGTGCAGCGCCGAGCCGACGTGGGCCGCCAGCAGGCAGTCCCGGGCGATGATCGCCTCCTCGGCCACGGCCGGCCAGCCGGCCAGCCCGAGCCGCCCGGACACTTCGCCTTCGTTCATCTGGGCGCCCTCGGTGAGCCGGGGCTCCTGGGCGTGCTGCGCGATCACCCCGTCGAACGCCTTGACGTACTCCAGCGCCCGGCGCATCAGCAGCGGGTCGGACACGCACCTGCCGTCGTCGGAGAACACCCGGACGCGGGCGGCGGAATCGGCCATCGCGCCCAGCTCGGCCAGCCGTTGCCCGCCCAGCCCGAGGGTCACGGCGCCGACCGGCTGGACGTCGCAATGCCCGGCCTCCCGGCCGAGCCGCCAGACCTGCTCGACTACTCCGGCCGTGTCGGCCACCGGCTCGGTGTTGGCCATGGCGTGCACGGCGGTGAAGCCGCCCAGCGCCGCGGCCCGGGTGCCGGTCTCGATGGTCTCCGCGTCCTCCCGGCCCGGCTCGCGCAGGTGGGTGTGCAGGTCGACCAGCCCGGGCAGCGCGATCAAACCGTCCGCGTCCAGGACCTGGGCGCCGGCCGCCGCGAGCCTGGCCCCCGCCTCGGCGATCACCCCGTCGCGAAGCCGCAGGTCGGCGCGCTGGCCGCCGGGCAGAGCAGCACCCCGGATCAGCCAGGTGCCCGCCAGACCATTCACCGATTCACCATGCTTTCCCTGGCTTCCGTGCTCGCCTTCGCATCCCGGGCGGACCCGCGCAGGTCCACGCCGCCCAGCAAATCCGCGCCGCCCAGGAGCAGGTACAGCACAGCCATCCGGACGCTGACCCCGTTGGCCACCTGCTCGACGATCGTGGACCGGGGCGAGTCCGCCACCTCGGCGGCGATCTCCACACCGCGGTTCATCGGCCCCGGGTGCATCACGATCGCGTGCTCGGGCAGCATCCCCATCCGCCCGGTGTCCAGCCCGTACCGGCGGCTGTACTCACGGACGCTGGGGAAGTACGCGGCGGTCATCCGCTCCTGCTGCACCCGCAACATCATGATCACATCACTCTTGGGCAGCACGGCGTCCAGGTCGTAGCTGATCTCGCACGGCCAGCTGTCCACCGCGACGGGCACCAGTGTGGGCGGTGCGACCAGGGTGACCTCCGCCCCGAGAATGTTCAGCAGGGCGACGTTCGACCGGGCGACCCGGCTGTGCAGGACGTCGCCGACAATCGTCACCCGCACGCCGTCCAGGCCGCCGGCCCGGCCGAGGCGGCGCCGGATGGTGAAGGCGTCGAGCAGCGCCTGGGTGGGGTGCTCATGCATACCGTCCCCGGCGTTCACGACGTGGCCGCGGATCCAGCCGGCCAGCCGGTGCGGCGCGCCCGACGCGTCGTGCCGGATGACCACGGCGTCGGCTCCCATCGCCTCCAGCGTCAGCGCCGTGTCCTTGAGGCTCTCCCCCTTCGCCACGCTGGATCCCTTGACCGAGAAGTTGATCACATCGGCGGACAGCCGCTTGGCGGCCGCCTCGAACGAGATCCTGGTCCGGGTCGAGTCCTCGAAGAAAAGGTTGACGACGGTACGCCCGCGCAACGTCGGCAGCTTCTTGATCGGCCGGTCCGACATGCGGGCCAGCTCATCGGCGGTGTCCAGGATCAGCAGCGCGTCATCCCGGCTGAGGTCGGCGGCCGAGAGCAGGTGCCGGTTCATACGTGCGCCTCCTTCCGCTCACCCAGCAGTACCGCGTCCTCGCCGTCGGTCTCGGACAGCAGGACCCGCACCATCTCGCGCTGGGAGGTGGGCAGGTTCTTGCCCACGTAGTCGGCCCGGATCGGCAGCTCCCGGTGACCCCGGTCGACGAGGACCGCCAGCTGCACGGCCCGGGGCCTACCCAGGTCGTTCAGCGCGTCCAGGGCGGCCCGGACTGTGCGCCCGGAGTAGAGCACGTCGTCGACGATAACGACCGTCTTGCCGTCGATGCCGGCCGGGGGAAGTTCGGTGCGGCCCAGCGCCCGGGCCGGGCGCAGCCGCAGGTCGTCCCGGTACATGGTGACGTCGAGCGATCCCCAGGGCACGGTCCGGTCCTCGAACTCTGCCGCGCGGTCCGCGAGCCGCCGGGCCAGCGGGACGCCCCGGGTCGGAATGCCGAGCAGGACAACATCGTCGGCACCATTGGTCCGCTCGAGGATCTCGTGCGCGATCCGGGTCAGCGCCCGGCGGATTTCGGCGGGCTCCAGGACCCGCTTCTGGCTGCCGGCGGCCGCCTGATCGCTGGGGGGCGGGAAGCCGCCCGAGCCCCCGTCATGGCCGACGTTACTATCACGGCCGTCAGTGTCACGGCCGGGCGCAGGCCCGCCCGGCTGCCTGTCGCCTGAGCGGCCGGGGCTGCGGGCATCGGGCCCAGATCGGCCATCCCCCGCGCTGCGCGCACGCATCGTCAGCGACCTCCTTCACCGTCTCACGGAACGGTCCTTAAAGGACGTCTGTCGTCATTACGTTATCAGGGTCTGGAGCGCGCCACGGCGTGACGCGCCGTGGACGGCCGTCGCGGCAGGACGTACTCACCGCACCTCCTTCGTAGTGTGATTTGGCTCACACTCCAGACCCATTCGCAGACCACCATAAGCCACCGCCGATTGCGCTAAAACGGGTGCTTATCTGCAAAAAAGCCCAGCCAGGCCGGGGTTCCTGCACGGTCCGCGCGGGGTAGATAACGCTCCGGGAGGGCAGGCCGGTTACCGGCTGGGTTCAACCAGTTTTTGCCATTCGGCTTGACCTTGTCGTGCTCGCGGCTTACCGTCACTGTCCGTAACCGTTACCGTAAGCTACGACTGGCCGGGGG
>JBEKCN010000214.1:0-6322 GCA_050014855.1 Streptosporangiaceae bacterium
AGACCGCTCCCGGCGACACTCTGGAGCTGAACGTGGTACGCGGCACCGGCGACCGGACAACTCATGTGATCTTGGGCGAGAGCGGCCAGCCCCGGCGAGGAAGCTTGAGCTCCCTCAGGCCGGCCGGGACGACGTACCTCATCGTCTGCTACGACTATGATCAGGTCCTGCAGGATCCTGCCGATACCCAGCCCGGCCCGGACACCGACATCCATTTCAGCGCGGAGGCCGCCAGCCGGTTCCTGTCCGCGGCCGGCCTGGTGGTAGATCCGGCCAGCGGAACCCGCGTGGCCGGGCACATCGACCTCGGGCCGGATCACCACACCCCGTGGGGCGTGGTGCATGGTGGTGTCTACGCCACCGCCGTCGAATCCGCCGCGGGCCTCGGCGCCAGCCTGGCCGTGCGGGACCGCGGGCAGTTCGCGGCCGGTGTGCACAATGCGACTGATTTCCTGCGCCCGGCCACCTCGGGTCGCGCCGAGGTTATCGCCGAGCCCCTGCCGCAGGGCCGTGTCCAGCAACTATGGCTGGTCACCATCACCGGCGAGCGCGGCAAGGCGCTCGCACGCGGCCAGCTCAGGCTGCAGAACGTTCCGCTTCCCGGCACCGGCATAAGCTGACGAGCAGCCCCCCGCCGGGCGGCAGCACACCCGGCTCCGTCGCGTGCTCAGTTCAGGCGGCTGCGGGCCCGCCTCTGCATTGGTCTTCACGCTAAGTGGTCTGGGCCGTAAGTTCGTCGGGGGTCGGGTCCAGGCTGTGGGGTCGGCCAGATAGAGCCCGCAGGCGACGTCGAGGGCGTCTTCGCAGGTGCCGACCGGCAGGCCGGTGGGGAAGATGGAGTCGTCGTAGTCGTCGTGGCTGGCGCGGTAGATCGCAAAGCGCCAGTCGTGGGCGGATCCGATGTAACGCAGCCGGCACAGGCGCAGGGTGGTGCCGTCGGCTAGGACGCCGTCGACGTAGCTGAACGCGCCGCGGTGGCGCACGGCGATGCTGGCCAGGCCCGGCCAGCGTTCGCGGGCCCGGGCGGTCAGGCGCTGGGCCAGGGACGTCTTCGTGGAGTCCGGGTATTTCGCCACGAGAACCATCTTTGCTGCGACGGCGTGTCGTGTCGCGGTTCCAGCGCGCGGATGCGGCACAAAGATCAGATGCCGATGTCCAGCCCGTATGTGATTGTCCTGTCCGATGCCGAGGAGGCAGCGTTGTCCGCCAGGGCCCGGTCGGGCCGCGGCGCTTATCGCGACCGGCTGCGGGCGCAGATTGTGCTCGCGGCGGCCGCCGGCCGGGCTAACGCGAGGATCGCCGTCGAACTGGGAGTGTGCACAGACACGATCCGCAAGTGGCGCCGCCGGTTCGCCGCCGGCCGGCTGGGCGGCCTGAACGATGCCCGGCGTAGTGGGCGGCCACCGGTGTTCACCGCCACGGGGCGGGCCGAGGCCGTCGCGCTGGCGTGCGCGCTGCCCGCCGAGTCCGGCGTGCCGCTGTCACGGTGGAGCTGCCCGGAACTGGCCCGCGAGCTGGCCGGCCGGTGCCAGGTGGCCGCCTCGGCATCAACCATCCGCCGGTGGCTGGCCGGCGACGTGCTCAAACCGTGGCAGCACCGCTCGTGGATCTCGGCCCGGGACCCGGACTTCGCGGTCAAGGCCGCCCGCGTCCTGGACCTGTATGCCGGGATCTGGGACGGCAAGCCCCTGAACAGCAACGACTATGTGATCTGCGCAGATGAGAAGACCTCGATCCAGGCCCGCTGCCGCTGCCATCCCACCCTGCCCCCGGGCAAGGCCCGGGCCATGCGGGTCCAGCACGACTACAAGCGCGGCGGGGCGCTCGCCTACCTGGCCGCCTGGGACGTCCACCGGGGTCAGGTGACCGGACGATGCGAGGCCACCACCGGGATCGCGCCGTTCACCCGGCTGGCCGGGCAGGTGATGACCGCCGAGCCCTACGCCAGCGCCGGCCGGGTGTTCTGGATCGTGGACAACGGCTCCTCCCACCGTGGCGCCGCCTCCATCAAGCGGATGCAGGAGGCCTGGCCGAACGCCCACCTGATCCACCTGCCAGTCCACGCCTCCTGGCTGGACCAGGCAGTGCGACACGAGGTCGCATGTGATGAGTGGCGCTCGTCGAAGGGAGATCGACTGATGTCGGTGACGTAGCTCCCGGTCCAGTGCGCAAGGACCGTCCCCGCCCCGGCGTGCGCTGCGGGTAACTGCAGGGTGCGGAGCCCGGGGAAAGGCCCAAGGGCTCCCGTTCCATCCGGGAGACCACAGGCTGGGGAAGACCGGACGGGTGAACGTGAGTGAATCCTCGATGACGCCTCGTCATTAGCACTCTCGCCGGTGGGCTGCAGAAGGCGGGAGAACAGGGGCCGGCCGCTGAAAGGCGGCGGGTGCCGGCTGGGCGTACCTGGCTGGCCGGGAGCGCACCACTGTCCCCGGGGTTCAGAGGACGCCCACCCCGGTCGCATCTATCGCATGCGGAACGTGACAACCCCGATGAGGTCCGGCGGGATATCTGCCGGTAGGCCGACCGTGAGGGAAGCCGAATTCCCCAGCGGGCGCAGGAAGACCCGAGAAGCGAATGCCGGTGGCCGAAAGGCAGCAGGAAACCGGGAACCGGGTGCTGGCTCTCCCGCCAGCGGTTCCCGCATAACTGGCCGGATAGGGCGGCTGCCCGGCTCGAAAGAGCGCTGACGCGGGTCTGGTGAGCCTGCGGAGAGAAGACGCAAGGACGCCATCACCGAGGGGCAAGTTGGGCACCGTGCAGGTGAACGGACCTGAGGGCGACCCGGGCTGGGACTCAGTGGACTGGGGCCAGGCCGAGGAGAACGTACGGCGGCTGAGGCGGAGGATCTTCGCGGCATCGCAGGCCGGGGACCTGAAGAAGGTCCGCAGTCTGCAGAAGCTGATGCTCCGGTCCCGCAGCAACGCTCTGGTGAGCGTGCGGCGGGTGACGGAGATCAACGCTGGCCGCAAGACGGCCGGGGTCGACGGGCGCATCGTGCTCGCGGGCTGGGAGAAGGCCGACATGGCCGCCTGGCTGCAGCACGGAGCGGCCGGATGGAGGCCCCTGCCCGTCAGGCGGGTGTATGTGCCCAAGAGCAACGGGCGCCGCCGCGGGCTCGGGATTCCCGTGATCGCCGACCGGGCGCTTCAGGCCCTGTCGGTGAACGCGCTGGAACCCGAGTGGGAGGCCCGGTTCGAGCCGAGATCCTACGGGTTCCGGCCGGGCCGGGGCTGCCATGACGCGATCGTGGCCATCCACACCTCGGCATCCCGCCAGGATGCACGCAGGCTGTGGGTACTCGACGCGGACCTGGAGGCGGCATTCGACCGGCTCAGTCATGACCACATCCTCCGCTCGCTGGGGGCGTTTCCCGCCAGGGGACTTGTCCGCCGGTGGCTGAGGGCCGGGGTGATGGAAGACGGCAGGGTCACGCTGACCAGGGAGGGAGTACCTCAGGGCGGCGTGATCAGCCCCGTGATCATGAACGTGGCGCTGCACGGCATGGAGCAGGCGGCCGGGGTCAGGTACTGGGAGGGCGGCGCCACCCTGCGCGCCGTCCCGGGAACGCCTGTCCTGGTCCGGTACGCCGATGACCTGGCCGTACTGTGCGCGACCCGCGCGCAGGCCGAGCAGGTCAAGGAACGGCTCTCCGGGTGGCTGGAGCCCAGGGGCCTCGCGTTCAACGAGGCCAAGACGAGGATCGTCCACCTCAGCCAGGGGTTCGACTTCCTCGGTTTCAGCATCCGCCGTTACCCAAACGGCAAGCTCCTGACCAAGCCGAGCAAGGAGGCAATGCGACGGATCCGGGAACGCCTGTCCGCCGAGGCCATCGCCATGCGCGGGGCCAACGCGGACGCGCTTATTGCCCGGCTCAACCCGATTATCACCGGCTGGGCCGCGTATTACCGGATCGGGGTATCCAAGCGCGCCTACGGCACGCTGGATGCCCACCTGTGGAGACTCGCCTGGAAATGGGCGAAGTTCTCCCACCCGAACAAGCCGAGGCGCTGGATCATCACCCGGCACTTCGGCATGTTCAACCCGGCCAGGCAGGACAAGTGGGTGCTCGGAAGCCGGGAGACCGGCTTCTACCTCCGCAAGTTCGCCTGGACCAAAATCGTCCGGCACCGGATGGTCGCCGGGCGGGCGTCTCCCGACGACCCCGCCCTCACCGGGTACTGGCAGCAGCGGCGACGCCGTGACCGCCTCCCGGTGGACCCCGCGACCTGGCACCTGCTGCGCCGCCAGCGCGGCCGGTGCCCGCTCTGCCGGGGACTGCTGCTGCACGCCGACCGCCAGCCCCAGAGCCCGGAGGAATGGCAGCAGTGGCACACCGTCACGCGCAAGGCGATCCGCAAGCACGCGATCGACAGCGTGACAGACCTCGGCACCCCGGACGGACGCGTCGCATACCACCTCATACACGCACACTGCCGTCGCCGTACCGGCAGCGGTACCAGCCCGGCGCTTCTGCCCGGCCCGCAGCCTTAAGGGCTTGCTTGAGCCGAGCTGCCCGGAAAGCGGGCACGGCCGGTTCTGAGGGGACCCCGGCGCGGCAACGCGCCGGGGTTACCCGACGAAATCTACTTCTCCGTCGTCCAGCGCAAAGTCATCACGCCCAATGACTTCACCGACCTCGGCCAGATCCGCGACCGGCTCACCGCGTTCCAGGCTCGCTACAACGCCGTGGCCAAGCCGTTCAGCTGGAAGTTCACCCGCAGCGACCTCAACACCCTGCTCGACCGTATCGACGCCCACGAGGCACAGCGATCCCCGCAACTCGCCGCATAACAGACCCTCTCGACCCCCGACGAACTAATGGGCGGGACCACTAAGGCGGACATCAGTTGGCTGGGTTGACCGCTCCATGACGGCGCCAGCTCGTCTCGCGCGCGTTGCCGCCACGTAGAGCAGGGACCGTTCGCGAAGCATGGCGTCGGCCCAGGCTTCCTCGGTGTACTGCTCGTCCCGAAGGGGCCTGGGGATCGCTCCCTGGTTGACCCCTCGGGTCGCTGCGCTGGCGAGAGATCCTGGGCGAGGGGGCGCTGTTCGCGGTAGTAGTGGAGCATGGCGCCGAACACCTGGCGCGGGGTGCGGGCGGTCTCTCGCGACGACATCTTCTCCGCATACATCAGGCACACAATTCTGGGCTGGCGCATACACAGGCCGGATGGGCCCCTACGGTCGGCCGGCAATGCTCTGTGTAGCTATTACGAATGTACTCCCTGGCAGCGACAGTCAGATGAGCATCAGTGACGAGTCGTTAAGGACAGCGAGGACACTCGAATGTGCAATCAGGTGATGCCGGGATGCGTCGCGCCTGCGCGGCTGCGCGCTTGTGCCTTCTCCTTTCCCGGGCGCCGTGATCAGGTCCGCTATGCACGTGCTTTTGTTGCCCGGTTCCTGGACGGGCACCCTGCCGCCGATGATGTGGTCCTCCTGGTCAGTGAGCTCGCGGCTAATGCGTGCGCGCACAGCGATAGCGGCCGACCGGGCGGTAGCTACATGGTCCGCATTCAGGTCCGCGAAGGCGGGCGCGTGCACGCCGAGGTCGAGGACCAGGGAAGCTCCTGGAAAGGTTCGTTCACGGAAATCGAGAGCCCGCACGGGCTGTTTCTCGTTCGCTCACTGGCGGCCGAGTGCGGTACCCGCCCGGGGGCCCGCGGTTGGGTGACCTGGTTTGTGCTCGGGCGAACGTGACGGGGCTGGCATCAGCCTGGAGACCGCGCTCGTTGCGGCCCGGCAGACGCTGGCTTCGGTGGCGGAACGGGCCAAGCAGGGCGGCTATTACTCCGGGGCCCGCACCGACATCATCAATGCCCACGCCGATCTGCGCGCCGCCCTGGACCTGCTGATCAAGGCCGCCTCCGGGCTGGACGGCTTGCCGCGACCAGAACGCCAGCACCAGGGAGATCCGGAGGCTCCGCAAAAGCCCAGCTAAGCCGGGTGCGACATACTTTGCCTCGGATCTTGAGGTTGCCATCACGACACTGGACGGACGCCGTGGTCGACGTCATGTCGATAAGCCGGGAAGCCTGCCAGAGTGGTGGCAGGCACTCGCCGATCACGACAGGAGGCAACGGGATGACCGCCCAGCCCCACAGGCCCAGCCTGGATACCGGTTCGTATGAGGTGATCCACTTGGGCGGCCAGGCTGCGGTCGTCGTGCCGGTGACCGATTTCCCGCGCCTGTGGGCTCTGGAGCAGGCCGCCGCCCCGCACGAGCTCGAGGACGCCGAGGACACCGCGGCGGTGGTGGAGTGGAAGGCGCGGGATGCCGCAGGCCAGACAACGCTCTTGTCCGCCGGGGAGGCAAAGC
>JBEKCN010000215.1:0-6320 GCA_050014855.1 Streptosporangiaceae bacterium
CGGCGGCCACGGCATTCCAGAGCCGTTCCGCGAGCTTGCCCGGCGCCGCGCGCCGTTCCCTCCGGACATGGGGCGGGACCGGGGGCGGCTTTCGCCTGGCCGCAGGCGGCACGCCGGCCGGCCGGGGGCTCCCGGCCGCGGGAGGCGCCTTGGCCGTCGCGGGTGGAGGTGAGGGAGGAGGCGCCTTGGCCGCCGGGGCCGCCTTGGCCGCCGGGGCCGCCGAGGCCGCCGGGGATGGCACCGAAGGCCTGGGGGTGCGGGGCAGGCACCGCTCGCAGCCGAGTTTCTGCTTGCCCGCCACCAGCGGCGCGTCGCCGCCGCAGGATGGGCAGCGTACCGGGGAGAAAGCCCCGGCCGGCAGCAGCCAGTCGAAGGTCATCGGGTACCGGCGGTCGCCGCGCCGCACATCGGCCGGCACCCGCAGCGCCGGCACCTCGATCACGTGCAGCCGGTACGGGCGGATGGAGTGGCGCCCCTCGTATTTCTCCGCTATCTCGGCCAGACGCCGGGCTTCTTCCTCCCTGGTGCTGCGCAGCCGCTGCTCGAGCACGGGCTTCCGGTCGCCGGGAGCCGTGGCCAGCCGCCTTTCGATCCCGGCGATCGCGTCCGCGTAGTAGGCGGCGGCGCGGGCACGTTCCGCCTCGTGGGCGTCGCGGACCTGGGCGGACAGCACCTCACGGCGGGCGCCAGCGTCCGCTTCGATCAGCCGGTGTGCCTCAGCGACAGCAGCCAGCAGGTCGCCGGCGGGGGCATCACCGGTGGGCGGCCCGGGTGCGTCATGCCCGTCGGCAGCACGGGAAAGCCGCTCGGCGAGGGCAGGCGGGAGGAGGCAGCGCGCCGGCCCGTCCACCCACCGCTCGGCCTGCTCCTGGAACTTATCCTCGGCCGACAGCTCGTAGCTGACCAGCGCGCCGACCCGGACTACCGAATGCCACACAAACGTCGGCTCGCCAGCCAGATCGATCCGCCCGTGATCCACCGGGAACGCGTCCCGGACCCCGGCGGCCAGGACGTCGGTACCGGGCCGCACGGATGCGGGCCGGGCCAGAACGCGGCGCCCGGCATCACCCGAGGCCAGGACGCGTTCGGCCGCCTCGGCGAGGACCGGGTGGCCGAGGGCGAGCAAGGTCGCCCCGTCCTCCCGCCCGACATCGGGATCGGCGGTGACCTGCAACTCCTCCTGGAGCCGGTAGGCGTCGCGCAGGACCGGCGGCAGGACGACGTAGGTGGTGTCCCCGGCCGGTTCCCACAGGCCGCCTTCCGCTGCGACGTGCCGCAGCCAGAACGCCAGGGCCGGATCCATCACCCCGGCTCCTCGCCGACCAGGCCATCCAGGGCCGCCCGGCTGGCCAGGTAGCCGGCCCGGGCCCGGGCGAGATCGTCGCCGATGACCTCCATCCGCTCGGCGAACTCGGCATCGTCACCGGACTGCACGAACGCGTCGAAGACGGTCGACTCGAAGTCGAAGTCATCGGCCACCCGGCCCAGGATCATGTCGAGTTCGCCGACGACGAGCTCGAACAGGTTGATCTTCGCTTCGAGAACGCGCAGCACCTGCTCCTCGATCGTGCCCCTCGCCACCAGGTTGGTCAGGAGCACGTCATGGTCCTGACCGACCCGGTGCAGCCGCCCCAGCCGCTGCTCGATCTGCATTGGGTTCCACGGCAGGTCCATGTTGACCATGACGTGGCAGAACTGGAGGTTGCGGCCTTCGCCGGCCGATTCGGTCGACAGCAGGACGCCGACCTCGTCCCGGAAGGCGGCGACCGCGCGTTCCTTGTCTGCGCGCGGCAGACTGCCGTGGTAGACGGCTGCGGGATATCCCGCCGCGGCCACCTGAGCGGCGAGCTGATCGAGGGTGTGCCGGAACGCGGTGAAGACCAGCACCTTCTCCCCGGCGAACCGGCGCAGCTGGTTCAGCAGCGCGGCACCCTTCGGGGAGCCGCCCAGGGCCTCGGCCCGGGCGGCCAGATCGTCCCATCCGATCTTCCGGAGCGGGGACGCGGCCGCCGCCGGGCTGGAGCCGGCCAGCCGCGCCACGCTGCGCAGCGCGAGACGCAGTGACGGCGCGGCGGCCCCGCCCTGAGCGCGGATCCGGGCCGCCAGGTCGGCGTACCAGTCGCGTTCGGCGGCCGGCGGCTCGATCAGCAAGGTCTCGGCCAGGCGCGGCGGCAGCAGCACGCTGACCTCGCTCCGCCGGTGCCTGATCATCACCTCGGCGGTCCGCTTCCGGAGGGCAGGCGCGTTCCGCGGCTCCGGGCCCGGCCCGGCACCTCCCGCGCCGTGTGCCGCGCGGAACTGCGCGGACGTGCCCAGCAGGCCGGGTGCGACGAGGCTCACCATCTCGTAGAGATCCTGCAGCCGGTTCTCCACCGGGGTGGCGGTGAGCAGCAGCAGGTGACGCGAGCGCAGCGCGCGGATCAGTTTCCCCGAGGCGCTGCGCGGCGCCCTCACCCGGTGCGCCTCGTCGACGATGATCAGGTCCCATTGGTCCCCGGTCAGCACGGACATGAGCGGGTCGCGCCGCGCCGTGGCCAGTGACGCGATGATGACCGGCCGGTCAATGCCACCGCCGCGCCACGGCGTGCCTGCCTCCCGTCCCAGAATCCCGGTTTCCCGTCCGGGGATCGCGGTTTCCCGTCCGGCGAGCATGGTGGGCACGGCGAACTTGCGCTCGAGCTCCTCCTGCCACTGGGCCAGCAGCCCGGGCGGGGTGATGATCAGGCAGCGGTCGGCCAGCCCGCGCAGCCGGAGCTCGGCCAGGATCAGGCCGGCCTCGATGGTCTTGCCGAGACCGACCTCGTCGGCCAGGATCGCCCGGCCCCGCATCCGCCGCAGCGCGCTGCGGGCCGCCTGCAACTGGTAGTCGAACGGCGCGAACCGCAGCGAGGACAGGGACAGGAAGGTCTCGAACCCCGGCCTGCTCCACACCGGCACCGCCTCGTCGACCAGCAGCGACACCTGCTGGTCGACCGGAAACCCGCCGTCCAGCCGGACCAGGAGCGGTCCGTAAAGGGCCAGCACGTCCTGCGGAATCGCGTGGTCAGTGTCCGGTCCGGCCACGGTCCGCCCTCCTCCCCCGTCGGTATGGCCACCTATGGTGCCACGCGGCACCGACATCGTTCAGGCCGTCGCGAGTTCGGGAATTCGCCAGTGCCGACCCGCCGGACGTGCGCCGTCCCACTCCTTCCGTAGGCTGGGCCGGTGAACCCGATCGCCATCACGGCAATCCAGGCCATGGTGGCGCCTGTGGTGCTCATCACGGCGGCTGCGATCCTGTCAGGTGCCCTGCTCGCGATGTACGGCTCGGTTAATGACCGCATGCGCGCCATGGACGGTGAGCGCCTGGAAACCTTGACGGGCGCCGGTGGGACGCTGCTGTCAGCCGCTGACGTGCCAGCGAGTGGCCGGGAGCGGCTTACTCAGATCGATGCCCAACTGCCTATGCTCCTGCGCCGTCACCGTTTGATTCATAACGCGGTTCTCCTTCTGTTCGCCGCGGTGGCCGTGCTGGTCCTGAGCGTGATCGTGATCGCGGTCGCCGTGACGAACAGGTCAGGAGCGGCGGGAACCGTCGCTCTCGTCCTGGTTCTGGCCGGGACCGTAACACTTCTCGGCGGGCTTCTGCTCGCTGCCCGGTCCATCATGATCTCCGCGAAAGCGATTGACTACGAGGTGCAGCGCACCCTCTCACTCGGGTCCTGAGCGGCCGAGCGCTGAGGGTGAGCTCGCCACAGAGGGAGGAGTCGGTCGAAGATTGTGCCGTGCGGGAGCGGGTGCGGGTGCTGGCGGGGCTGGCGGAGGAGATCCGTGAGCGTCCGTGCGCCCAGGCTGTTCGCCTGGTCGCGGTGGACGGACGCGGGGGTGCCGGAAAGTCGACGCTGGCCCGGGCGCTGGCCACGGCCTGCGGCGGCGCGCCGCTTGTCCGGGTGGACGATTTCTTGTACTGGCGCGACATTGAGGGATGGTGGCCGCGGCTGGAACGCGAGGCGCTGCGGCCGCTGCTGTCCGGATTGCCCGCCCGCTTCCGCGTCCGTGACTGGGCTAATGATCCGCTGGGCCAGGGCCTGGGCAGATGGGCCCAGGTCCCTGCCGCTGACGTGGTGATCGTCGAGGGGGTCACCTCGTCACGGCAGGCCATTTCTGCCGATCTGACCATGGCCTTGTGGGTGCAAACTCCCCGCGGGGAGCGGCTGCGCCGCGCGATCGACCGCGATGGCCAGCAACGCCGGTCTTTGTGGATCGAGTGGATGAGGCTGGAAGATGAGTTCTTTGCCCGCGACGGCGCGGCTGAAAGGGCTGACCATGTCGTCTGCGGCCAGCCCCGCATTCCCTGCGACCTGGACACCCAGGCTGTTCTCCTCGACTCACGCTAACCGCGGCACGCTGCGTCATCAGGCCCGCGCCCACGCATGTCCTCTGTACCCGTCACGCCGGGCGCGCCGGCCTGCAGCCAGGCAGGCTGCAATCGGCGCGCTCGGACTGGTGGTTGGGACGGTGCCCGCGACGCCGTTGGGGTTTTCGGTGGGGCTGGCCCCGGGGCAGTATGCGCAGCTCGATGATGTCGTGGTCAAGCGCCGTGAGCTGCCGGGCCAGGCTGGCGTGCGGATCTCGGGCGTGGTGACGAATCTGGGGGCGATGCACGAGGGGCCCGGTTTGCCTCAGACGTCTTCTTGATCCAGCAGGGTGCGCTGCTGGCCAAGGTTTGTGAAGTCGCCGAGGTGTCAGTGACGAGGGTCGAGCCGGAGGTGTACGTTCCGCCGCTGCCTGGAGCGCCAGTGATGCGGGCAACGGGCACGCAGCGCGATTCGGCGCTGTACTCCGATGAGATGGGCGCATCAAAGGTGCCGGTGGCGTTCGGCCGGGACGGGCAGCCGGTCTTTCTAAATTTCGAGTTTGTGGATGGCACCCGGGGCGCGCATGTGTCGATCTCGGGGGTCTCCGGGATCGCGACCAAGACCTCCTTCGCGATGTTCCTGCTGCGCTCGATCACGAACTGCGGCGTGCTGGCCGGTGAGGCGCACAACACGAAGGTGCTGGTGTTCAGCGTCAAGGGTGAGGACCTGTTGGTCCTGGACTACGCGGCGTTCGATCACGACGTCGCGAGCGCAGGTGACCGTCGTTGACTTGCATAACCTGCCGACCCCGCTACACCCAGATCTGGTCGGCGTGAGAGCACCCCGGCGCTGACCCGGGCCGCGGAGACCGCGTAAGGGAGGTAGCTCGCGCACTCAGCTGCCCGGCAGCTTGATGGTGACCTCGCAGATGTCTTGTCGCCGGAGATCTGGTGTATCAGGGCGCCCGGGCGGGCCTCCGAATACGCATGAGCGAAGAGCCTAATGCAGCACGGAGGCAACTGCCGTGGCCGCTGCGGTGACCGCACGAACATCGTGGCCATCTCGGCCGGCGGAGGCGCCCCATGACCCCCGCCCCCCATCCCGCCCGCCGGGAGCCGGGACCTTCAAGTTCACTGAGAAGGAGCACACGTCATGAGACCAGGGTTAGTGATCGGAGCAAGGCACGTCGTCCGATACACGGTGCCGGTGCACCAGACCGTGCCGGGCTTGCTCCCCGCCCTTGCCGAATTCCGCCGCGGGCAGCCTGTGTTCGCGACCGGATTCATGGTCGGCCTGATGGAGGCCCCGTGCATGGCGGCGGTCTATCCGCACCTGGAACCCGGCGAGGTAACCGTCGGCACGCTGATCAACATGACTCACCTCGCCGCCAGCCCGCCGGGGACCTCGCTGGCGGCCGAGGCCCGCGCGATCGCCGTCGAGGACCGGTCCGTGCGCTTCACGGTCGTCGTCGCCGATGCCGCCGGCGAGATCGCCGCCGCCGGCGAGCACGGCCTTCGGGTCGTCGACGGCGCGCGCTTCCGTGATCGCCTGGCCGCCAAACAGGCACAGCTCCCTCGCCCTGGCTCGTCTCCGCCTCCCTGGGACACCAACGGCCCGCACCACAGCCATCACACCTTCCAGCGGTGGCCAGATCGTTCCTTCCCTGACGACGCCCCCCGGTCCATCCGGCACTCAACCGGCGCGCGATCTATTCATAACCCGCAGCACGCGTCCGGCACCGAAGGAGTGCACGTTGCTAGCTCAACCTGAACCTGGCGCGGACGCCGCCGCTGGCGTCGTCGCCGCCTTGGGCCTTCCCGATGGCCCGGCCCTTACCGTGCGGACCGTGACGGATTCCGACGTCGAAGGGCTGGACGCGCTGTTCCAGGGGCTCTCCGATGACGACCGGCACCACCGCTTCTTCAGCCTGCGCCATCCGGCTCGTAAGTTCCTTGAGCAGATGACCCGGGCCGAGGATGACGG
>JBEKCN010000216.1:0-6316 GCA_050014855.1 Streptosporangiaceae bacterium
TCGTGGGCTGGTACCAGGTCGACGGAGTGTTCTTCGACCGTTCCGCGGTGGCCGCCGAGGACCTCGGCTACTACGCGGACCTGGCCCACAAGGCGCGGGATACGGGTGCGCGCCTGGTGGCGTTCAACCACGGTGCCCATCCGATCGAGGCATACGGGGAACACGCCGACCTGCTCGGCACGTTCGAGGGCCCCTGGACCGCCTACCTGGAGCTGTCCATACCGCGGTGGGTGCGGGCGCGGCCAGCCGGGCAGTTCTTTCACCTGCTGCACTCGGTGCCGGTCTCATCGTTCAGCGACGCGATCTGGCTGGCGGCGCGGCGAAACGCGGGATGCGCCTACGTGACCGATCAGGGCGGGGTGAACCCCTGGGACCGGCTGCCGGTCGGCGCGTCTCACCGGCAGCCGCAGTAGCCCCCGGTGGCGTTGATCGCCTCATCGCGGGCGTTCCGCGGCGTAGTCTTAGCGCCATCGACCCGAGGTGAACGTGCGGGATGTGAGGCAAGCCTGCATGCGCGGGGAAGGCACCAGGCAGGCTCCCGGCAGGTTTGCGGCCGCCAACGCCCGGCCGCGGCTTGCCTTGCTGCTGACCGCCGTCCTGGTCGTCGCGGCCGGCGCTGTTGCGGTACACCTGGTCACCGAGTCCCGGTCAGGCTGCCAGGAAGCGCTCGTGCCCGCCTATTTCTACCCCGGAGCCAACTGGACCAGGGCGATCACCAGCAAGCCACCGCCCAGCGTCATGATTCTCGACGTCACCAGCTCGGGCGCGGGCAGGTCACCGGACCGGAATTACCAGGCCGCCATCAAGCGCGCGCAGGCCGCCGGGATCACCATCATGGGGTACTCCAATACGGACTACACGAAGCGGCCCGCCGCGGCGGTCGAGGCGGATGTCTCGCACTACCGGTCCTGGTACCACGTGAGCGACATCTTCCTCGACGAGGTCTCCAGCGATCGTGCCGGGGCTTCCTACTACCAGCGCCTGGCCAGCTACATCCACGACGTCAACCCGGGCTCGAAGGTGATGCTGAACCCCGGCACCTATCCCAACCGGCGGTACATGTCGATCGGCGACATCGTCATGGTGTACGAGAATACCTACGCCAATTACGTCAGCCTTCGCGTGCCCGGCTGGGTGCGCGATTATCCTGCGGCTAAATTTGCGTATGCCGTTTACGCCACATCGAGCTCTCAGCTGGCCAGCACGATCAGCCTGGCTCAGCAACGGCACGTTGGCTATATCTACGTGACCGGCAATTCGGGCACGAACCCTTACGGCTCACTTCCCGCCTACTGGCCGGCCGAGAATGCGGTCGTCGCCGGATGCGCGCGCATCAGCATGTTATCCGGCGGCAGATAACGTCTACTGGCAAGGATGGCGCTCCCCGGCCAGAGCCGACGTGAACAACGTCCCGTCGATGCCGCCCGAGATGTCGGCCGCGCAGAATTGACCGAGATCCTTCGCGGCGTCGGAGCCCCAGTCATTGGTGTACTCCGCATCCAGAACGAGCTTCCCGGCGCGCACGTACGGCGGCGTCACGGTCTCGCACGTCTGGTAGTAGCGGCATTCCTCGGTGAGCAGGAAATCGGTGGTGGGCTCGAGCGCCACCGAGAACGCCGGGTCGTTATCCCCGTTCTTCTGCCCCCAGGCCAAGCCGAGGTGATGCGCGTAGGAACCAAGCGCGCGATCATACGCCACGTTCTGCGCCTCGGTGATGGGGAAACCGGTGTCGTCGGTGTACGAATCGTCGATATCCGGCTCGACCGCGTCGAAGCCCTTGGCCGCGCATTGCTGCCGGATCATCGACTCGATAATCGACACCGTGGACGGCGCGTTGATGTTGAGGTAGTCCTCCGGGTACCCCGGCATCGCATCGCCAAGATCACCGGCGGCCTCGAGCTGGTCGTGGTAGCTGACCGCGATGCCCTCATCGGCCGCCGAATAGTAATTTCCGGCCGAGCCGATCTCGATGTAACAGATCACCTTGCTCCCCTGCCGGTGCAGGGCGGCCACCGTGGAAGCGGGGTTGAGGATGCCGTCGATGTCATACAGGCCCATTCGGGCCGTCCAGTGGCCGGCCGCGTTCAGCACGCCGGTTCCCATGTCCAGCGTGCTGCCGCTGCTCAGCGGATGATCTAGTTCCCACTGGAATTCGGGCCCATTGTCCGGGCCGGCGTTCGAGGGATGCCACCAGCCGGGCGCCGTGCGCCCCTGCGTGACGGGAGCGACCGCGGGCCGGGTGGCGCGCGCCCCTGGTGCCGCCGCCGTGGCCGCCGGTACCGCCGGCACCGGCGGTACCGGCGGGGCGGCATGGATCGTGGCCGGGTCAGGCGACGGCGTGGACCGGCGGGGGGCACCGCTGCCGCATCCGGCCAGCAGCAGGCCCGCCGCAGCCATGACGATCGCGGTCTTCTTCATGAATGTCGCGTTCCTGCCCCGTGCGGAGAGCCGTTCCCGGCCGACCCATCGCCTTGTGATGATACGCGGGGCCACTCCCGATCCCGCCGCGGGCCGCTACCCGTTTGGTTCGTTGACCTGCGCCGGCGCATTGACTGGGGCCGCCGGGTTCGCCGCCGCGGTCACCTTGGTGATGTTGCCGTTGCCGGCGGCGAGCAGGGCACGGGCCTGGCTGGCGTTCCCGCTGCTGACGTCGGTGCCCGCCTTTGCGAGGTCATTCAGGCCGACGCGGTAGATCGCCGCGTCCACCGGGGGCATCGGCCCGCCGAGCGCCGTCTTCACATCCGCCGCCAGCTGCGCGGCAGCGCTCTTCTCCGCGTCGCGCTGACCGGACCGCTGGGCGGCGCTGAGCTTGCCCACGTCGGTGTTGACGGTCGCGAGAAGCTTACCGGCCGACCCGGTCACCCATTTGGCTCCTTTGGTCACGGGCGGCAACGTCGCGGCGGACGGCCGGCTCGCCGTCTTTCCCCCACTGAGGCTGAGCACGACGCCGACCACCAAGGCGGCGAGCAGAACCGGGATCAGCGCGACCAGAAACTTGTTCCGCCGCACCCACGGCGCCACGGGCCACCGCCGCGTTGCGGGCCCGGTGGCCCATTGCTCCATCGGAGTTGTCACGTTCGTTTTCCCCCTTTTTCCTCTGGCTGGCCGCCCGGTGGGGTCCCGGCGTGTTCGCCGGGACCCCACCGGGCACCGTGAACCGGCTGGCTCAGCTGACCTTCAGGGTGAAGGTCTGGGTGGCTGTACCGACCGAGTTGCTGGCCGTGATCGTGAGCGTGTAGGTACCGGCGGTCGTCGGGGTCCCGGTCAGGGTGGCCGTCCCGTTGCCGGTGCTGGTGTAGGTCAGCCCGGCCACGGTGCCGGTGTGCGTGAGGCTTGCCGCGGGGTAACCGGTGCTTGTGAATGTGAAGGTGTAGGCCTTCCCGTGGGTCGCCGTCGATGTCGCGGCGCTGGTGATCGCGGGGGCCTGGTCCACGGTCAGCGTGAACGCCTGGGTGGCGGTCCCGCCGCTGTTGGTCGCGGTGACCGTCAGCTTGTAGACGCCGCCCGTGCCGACCCCGGGCGTCCCGGCCAGGGTGGCCGTGCCGTTGTGGTTGTCGGTCCAGGTCAGGCCCTGCGGCAGCGCGCCGGCTTCGGCCAGGGCCGGGGCGGGCGCCCCGGTTGTGTTGACCGTGAAGGAGAAGCCGGAACCGACGGTGGCGGTGGCGGTGGCCGCCGATGTGATCGCCGGGGCGCCGGTGACGGTCAGCACGAACGACTGGGTGGTCGTCCCGCCGGTGTTGGCCGCGGTGAACGTGACCGGGTAGGTGCCGGCGCTGGCGGCGGTGGGCGTACCGGTCAGCGTGGCGGTCCCGTCGCCGTTGTTGTTGAAGCTGACCCCGGCCGGCAGGGTCCCGCTCTCGGTCACGTTGGTGGTGTAGGTGGTGGTCGGGCTGCCCACCGTGGTGACCGTGAAGGTGAACGCCTTGCCGGAGGTCGCCGTGGCCGCGGCCGCACTGGTGAACGTCGGCACCTTCACCTTGGTCCCGGCCGCCTTGACGGTCAGGGTGATTGTCTGGCTGGCGGTGCCACTGGTGTTGGTGGCGGTGACCGGCACCGAGTAGGTGCCCGCCGCGACCGCGGTGGTGCCGGACAGCGTTCCCGTCCCGTTGCCATTGTCGGAGAAGCTGACTCCGCCCGGCAGGGTCCCGGCCTTCAGTGCCGCCGTCGGGTAGCCGGTGGTGGCTACGGTGTAGGTGAACGCCGTGCCCGACGTTTCCGTCACCGCGGCCGCGCTGGTGAAGGCGGGCGCGTTGCCGACCGTCAGGGTGAACGCCTGGCTGGCGGTCCCCGTGGAGTTCTTGGCCGTGAAGGTCAGCGGGTATGGGCCCTTGGCGGCCGCCGTCGGCGTGCCGGACAAGGTAGCCGTCCCGTTGCTGTTGGCGGTGAACGTGATGCCCGGCGGCAGCGTCCCGGCACTCGTCAGCGTTGGCGTCGGGGTGCCCGTGGTGGTCACGGTGAAGCTGAACGCCTTACCCGAGGTCGCCGTGGCCGTGGCGGCGCTGGTGATGGCCAGCCCGCTGTTGACGGTCAGGACGAGGGCCTGGGTGGCCGTCCCCGTCGAGTTCTTGGCGGTGACCGTCAGCGTGTAGGTGCCCTGGCTGCCCGCCGGCGGGGTGCCGGCCAGGGTGGCTGTGCCGTTGCCGTTGTCCTTGAACGTAACGCCGGACGGCAGGGCCGGGCTGCTGGTGGCGGACAGCGCCGCCGTCGGGACGCCGGTGGTCGTCACCGTGAACGTGCCGGCGGTCCCGGCGGCGAAGGTGGTGCCGCTGGCGCTGGTGATGACCGGGGCGGCATTGGCCGGGTTCACGGTCAGCGTGAAGCTCTGGGTGGCGTTGGAGCCGACCCCGTTCGCCGCCGTGATCGTGATCGGGTAGCCGGCGTTGGTCCCCGCCGCCGGGGTGCCGGCCAGGGTGGCCGTCCCATTGCCGCCGTCGACGAAGGTGACACCCGACGGCAGCGCCCCGGATTCGGTGATCTTCGCCGTGGGGCTGCCGGTGGTCGTCACGGAGAACGTTCCGGCCGTGCCCACGGTGAACGCCGTGGAGCTGGCGCTGGTGATCGCCGGGGCGGTCGGGGCCGCGTTCACGGTCAGCGTGAAGCTCTGGGTCGCGTTGGAGCCGACCCCGTTCGCCGCCGTGATGGTGATCGGGTAGCTGGCGTTGGTCCCCGCTGCCGGGGTGCCGGCCAGCGTCGCCGTGCCGTTGCCATTGTCGGTCAGCGTGACACCCGACGGCAGCGACCCGGACTCAGTGATCTTCGCGGTCGGGCTGCCGGTGGTCGTCACGGAGAACGATCCGGCCGTGCCCACGGTGAAGGTCGCCGAGCCGCCGCTGGTGATGGCGGGTGGCTGCTGGACGGTGATCGTCAGCGTCTGCTGGGCGGTGCCGTAGGCGTTGGCCGCGGACAGCGCCACCGCATACGTGCCTGCCGTCGTCGGCGTACCGGACAGGGTGCCGGTGCCGTTGTGGTTGTCGGTGAAGGTAACACCCGGCGGCAGGTCGGCGTAGCCGAGCGACGGCGCCGGGGACCCACTGGTCGTGACCGTGAAGCTGAACGCGGAGCCGGTGCTCGCCGTAGCCGTACTGGCGCTGGTGAAGGCCGGGGCCTGGCCGACCACGACCGAGAAGGTCTGTGTCGCGTCCGGGCTTACTCCGTTGCTCGCTGTGATGGTGATATTGGTCGTGCCGGTGGCGGTGGGCGTGCCGGAAAGCAGGGCGGTGCCGTTGCCGTTGTCGGCGAAGGCCAGCCCGGCGGGCAGCGTGCCCGTCTCAGTGATCTTCGCGGTGGGCGATCCCGTGGTGGTGATCGCGACGGATCCCGCCGTATTCAGCGTGAAGTCAGCGGTGGGCACACTGGTGATGGTGGGCGCGCTGGCAGTGGTGACGGTGATGGTGAGGGCCAGCGTCGCGGTACTGCCCGAGGAGTTGGTGGCCGAGATGGTCACCGGGTAGGTACCCGCCGTCCCGCTCGCGGGCGTGCCGGCGATGGTGGCCGTGCCGTTGCCGTTATCCGTGAACGCCAGCCCGCTTGGCAGCGTCCCGGACTCGGTGATGGACGGCGCCGGGGAGCCGGTGGTGGTGACGGTGTAGGTGCCTGCCACTCCGGTGCTGAAGGCGGCCGTGCCCGGGCTGGTGATGGTCGGAGCCTCACTGTTGGTCAAGGTGAAGCTCTGCGTCACCCCGCCGACGCTGTTCGCCGCGGTGATCTGGATCGGGTAACTGCCCCCCGACCCCGCCGCAGCGGTACCCGCGATCGTGGCGGTGCCGTTGCCGTTGTCGGTGAACGTGATACCGGACGGCAGCGCACCGGTCTCGCT
>JBEKCN010000217.1:0-6303 GCA_050014855.1 Streptosporangiaceae bacterium
GTCGGCCTGGGCGTCTACTGGTTCATGGGCGGCCCGGGCGTGGACCCGCACTACAACGGGAGCACCACCGAGGCCTACGCCTGGGGCCAGCGCCAAGCCGCCCAGGCGGTGGCCGACGCCAACAAGCTGCCGGTGAAATACCGGGTGCTCTTCATGGACGTCGAGCTGCCCGGGGTCGCCCCCGCCCACGACAACGGCTGGAACGCCGTCTACACCTCACCGTGCAGCGGCGTCGTCAAGACGGGCTATATCCCGGCGAGCGTCGACCGGGCCGACTTCAACGGCTTCTTCGACTACGAGAAGGCCCACGGCTACACCCCCGGGGTCTACTCCGAGCCGGGCATCTGGGCCTCGATCTTCGGCACCGGCGTTTACTCGATGATCGGGAACACCGACGAGTGGACGTACGAGCCGGAGACCACCAAGTTCAGCGAGGCCCCGGTCGGCTGGTGCCTGCGGGGCACGTCGACCTGCGCCAGCTTCTTCGGCGGGGTGACCAGGTCCAGCCCGCACGCACTGATGTGGCAGTGGTCGGGTGGCGGCGGTGTCAGCAACGGGGTCGGTGACTTCGACCAGATCGACACCAGCGTCGTCCGCTGAGCGGCCCCGCCCAGGGCGCAGGCGGCTCAGCGAGGGCCCCGCGGGCGCGCTCCCGCAGCGGCGGCTGCTCTGGCGGGACTGTCACGCGGACCACGTCAGTGCGGCATTCTTAAGCTCATGGATGACGATGGGAAGCTGGGCCGGCGGTCCTTTCTGGGCGCGGCTACGGCCGGGGTGGCCGCCACGCTGGCGGCCTGCTCATCGGAAGCGAAGCCGGCTGGCGGACCCACGGCCAAAGCCCGGAAGGCGGCGACGCCGCGGCGCTCAGCGACGGTGGCGGAGAACGCCCGGCCGGGTGACCCGCACTGGGAGATCCGGCAGCTGGGCGCCGAGCACGAGATCGAGGGGTACGCGGGGAAGGCCAGCGTGCTGCCGGGTGAATCGTTCCCGCTGTTCGTCTCCACCACCTCCTCCGGCTACCAGGTGACGGCGTTCCGGATGGGCTGGTATCAGGGTGACGGCGCCCGCCAGGTGTGGCAGTCCGGCCCGCTGCGCGGCCACCAGCAGAACGATCCCGTGCTGGCCGGGGCGGCGAACACGGTCCAGACAGACTGGGACCCGGCGCTGGACGTGCCGACCGATGACTGGCCCGCGGGCTCGTACCTGCTCCGGCTGGACGCCGACTCCGGGGCCCAGCGCTACGTGCCGGTGACGGTCCGGTCGGCGAGCACCGCCGGGAAGGTGGTGCTCAAGAACGGCGTCGAGACCTGGCAGGCGTACAACACCTGGGGCGGCTACGACCTGTACAAGGGGCCGGACGGCGGCTACGACAGCCGGTCGCTGGTGGTCAGCCTGGACCGGCCGTACGACGAGAACGGCGCGGCCATGTTCCTGACGTACGAGCGGAACGCGGTCAAGCTCGCTGAGTTCATGGGGCTTCCGCTGGCCTACGTGACCAGCATGGACATCGCGGCGGACCCGCACCTGCTGGACGGGGCCAGCGCGCTGATCTCGCTCGGGCACGACGAGTACTGGTCCCCCGCCGAGCGCGCCAACGCGACCGCCGCCCGGGACGCCGGGGTGAACCTGGCCTTCCTCGGGGCGAACGCGATGTTCCGCCGGACCCGGCTGGAGGCCACCGGCCTGGGCAGCGACCGCCTCGTCGTCTGCTACAAGACCAGCTACGCCGACGACCCGATGTACGGGCACGACGATGCGCTGGTGACCAGCGACTGGCGGGGACCGGTCAGCCCGGATCCGGAGTCGTCGCTCATCGGCACGCTGTACGAGTCCTACCCGGCCCAGGCCGCCTACGTGGTGGTCAGCCCCAGCAGCTGGATCTTCAAAGGGACCGGCGTCCCCGACGGCGCGTCCTTCCCGAACCTGGTGGGCATCGAGTACGACCGGGTCAACCCGGGATACCCGCTGCAGCGCCCAATCGAGGTGCTGTCGCACTCACCGCTGGTCTGCAACGGCGTGGCCAGCTACGGCGATTCGGCGTACTACACCCACACCGGCGGCGCGGGCGTGTTCAACGTGGGCACGATGCGCTGGGTGGAAGCGCTGTTCGGAGATCAGCCGCACGGGATCGACGGCGCGACGCCCGGCTTCGTCCGGCAGGTCACCGCCAACGTGCTCCGCGCCTTCGCCGACGGCCCGGCCGCGGCTACCCACCCGGCGCACGACAACCTGGACGCGATGCACGAGTACCCCGGTGACCGCATCGGGTCCGGCAGCAACCTGTCCTGACCGGTACAGCGGTCAGGACAGATCGGACTGTCACCCCTGAGTGCCACACTTGCGATCGCCTCGCGGCTACGGCCACTCGCTGGGCCAAAAGGCTTATCCGTGCGAAACTCGAAAGCGTGGCGACATCCAAATGGGCCGCAAACACCGCCGTCGTCTGCTGCAGCCAGGCGCGCAACGACGGCCTCGTGTGCTTCCATCAGCTACCGGTCGCGCAAGCCCACCGAGGACGACCTATTACGGGCCTACCGGTCAATCAGCTTTGACATCGGCCCTGGACGTGAAGGCGGAAGGCTTTACGAGGGCCGCAGCGGGAACCGCGTCATCATATTCGGCGTTGACGTTGATCACAGTGATCTCAGCGGGGATGGCGAAGTGATCTTTCACGGTCAATGGAAGGGACAGCAATGAGCCGGGCAGACACGGCGCAAGAGATCGCCGCGTACCTAGCCGGGCCAGCCCCGGAGAACGCGGCCGAAGACCTGCGCGACCTAGGTGTAATCGGGTTCGCCAACGAACTCCCCAACATCACGCCCCAAACGATGCGGACCCTAATCGCCGGAGCCCGCCAGAAGGGGCGGAGCTGGGACGATATTGGCCGCAGGCTCGACATGACCGCAGATGAAGCAGAATGCGCCTACCGTAAGCTAAGCGATCTTGATGAACGTGAGCAGAGAACGGGCTGGCGTCACATTGTCGTAGCAGCCCTGGATGGGTTGGCCGCTGCGATCGATGCCGTTAGCGAGGCTCTCAACCGGGCGTCGCATGGGCTAGAACGCTCCCATCGTCGGTGATCAGCCGCGTCCAAGTACCCGGACGTGACCTGGTAACCGACGGCAGTCTTCACCAGGGATGACGGCGGCAGTGAACCCGGAATTGAACGCCGCCATCGGGCAGGCGGCCGCCCACTCGATCCGCGAAATTGCGCCAAAAGGCTCCGGAAGTCCGGTCGGCACCCATAGTGATCTCAAGAATACTTTCAGTAACAGTGCCGAGCTGGCAGGTCGAGGGCGAAGAGAGATAGAGATGCCGTGATGGAGAAGATCGACCACTGGATTGTCGTTATGTTCGAAAACCGCTCGTTCGACAATCTGCTCGGCTACCTCCCGCACCTCCCCTCGTCGGAGGGGATCAGGGACCAGCACATAGAGCTGTCCTACCCAGAAGGATGGGTCACCGTCGGTCCCACCACGGACCTACGCGCCCCCATCCCCGACCCAGGCGAGGCGTACGGGAGCATCAACGTCCAGGTCTACGGCCGCTACGACCCTCCCTCGAACGCTGATCGCCAGCCCTATTCGATGATGCTCGACTACTTCGAGGCGCCCTACAACGCGCCGAAGCCCGGCGAGACACCGACGATGGATGGCGCCGCGCTCGACTTCTACAACGTGTACCGCTGGGAGAAAGAGCGCGTGCCCACGCCAGAAGAGATGCAGAGCATCGGCGGCGTGTTCACCCCCGAGACCGCACCGGTCATCAACACGCTCGCCCAGGAATATGCGGTCTTCACTCGCTGGTTCTGCGAGGTCCCCACCTGCACCACCCCCAATCGGAACTTCTTCTTCTGTGGAACCAACGCAGGTCGGCTCGATAACGAGTTCATCATCAACTACGGCTGGGACTTCGAGCTGCCCAGCATCTTCACGCTGTTCGAGGACAAAGGACTCCCCTGGGCCGCGTACATCGACCCGAGCCAGAAGATCTCGATGTCAGCGCTGAGCCTCGGCGGGTTCAAGCACCGCAGGCTCTGGCAGGACCGCACGCGCACCAAGGCCCAGTTCTTCCACGACTGCGCGTCCGGCGATCTGCCGGCCTTCAGCTGGGTGGAGCCCTGCATGCTCTTCGGCGAGCTCGAGGACTACCACCCACCCACCGACATCCGAACCGGCGAGGCGCTCTTGGCCGAGGTCTACAACGCCGTCCGGTCGTCGCCGGCCTGGGAGAAGACCGCTCTCCTCGTCCTCTTCGACGAGGGAGGCGGCTGCTACGACCACGTAGCCCCCCCGGCGGCGGCACCAGATGGCTACACGAGCCGTGAGGGGTTCGACTTCGATCGCTTCGGGATCCGAGTGCCGTCGATCATTATCTCGGCTTACACCGAGCGTGAGACCGTCATCAGCGACGAGTTCCACCACACATCGTTCCTTCGCTCGATGCGCGAGCGCTTCGACCTCGGCGACGCGCTCACTCCGCGCGATGCCTCGGCGCCTCTGCTCACCCCGGCGTTCAACCGAAACGAGCCTCGTATGGACGCCCTTCGTCGCATTGAGCCGCCGTCACTGGACGGGGTCGACAAGACTCGGGGGGTCGCCCTCGGCGACAATCCTGATCTCACGCTCCTCAAGGCCAAGGGCCGCGAGCTTGTCAACGACAAGGTCTCGCACCTGGGCGCCGTCGTCCTCGACAACCTGGTGAGGCTGACCGGCCGCTCCAAGGAAGAGGTTCCTCGGGAGCCTGCAGCCCTGACGACGTGGGTGGCCGATCGGGCAAAGGAGCTTCACGAAGGCGCCTGAATGCCGGATGGACGGAAATCCCCCTGATGCCGCAAGTCGTCCAGTGCGTAGCGGATTGCGCGACCCACATGCCGGCTCATTTGCCGCCGCCTCAGCGTAGTGCGGCTCCAAGGAGCGCTGGTGAGCGCGCTAACCCGCAGGAGCGCTGGCGCTTGCGAACCACTCCGGCTCGGCCGGGCGGGTCATGACGGCGGGCAGCCGATGAGGGCACCGAGGCTGGCCAGTGCCCGGGTACCGGCACGGTAGTAGACCCAGACGCCGCGCTTCTCCCGCTCGACCAGGCCGACATCGTGCAGCACCTTCAGGTGGTGGCTGATCGTCGGCTGGGACAGGTCGAACGCGTCGTTCAGATCACAGACACACGCCTCACCGCCGGGATGGGAGGCGACCAGCGACATCAGCCGCAGCCGGACCGGATCAGCCAGGGCCTTCAGCAGCGGTGCGACCTGCTCAGCCTGCCCGGCCGACAGCGGCCCAGCCGACAGTGGAGAGCAGCACGCGGCCATATCCGCCGGGCTCAGCATCCCCAGTAGAGTTGACATACATCTATATTGACGGACCCCGATGTCTCGTGGCAAGCTCGGCAGCAGGCAAGACATAGACAGACATCAAAGTCTCGGTCCCTGGAGGTTCCCGTGTCCCGTGTGCAGCTCGCGCTGAACGTCAACGACATCGACGAGGCCGTCGCCTTCTACAGCAGGCTGTTCGGCACGGAGCCCGCCAAGCGCCGGCCTGGTTATGCGAACTTCGCGGTCGCCGAGCCGCCGCTGAAGCTGGTCCTGATGGAAAACCCCGGCCAGGGGGGCACCCTCAACCACCTGGGCATCGAAGTCCCCGATATCGGCACTGTCGACGCCGAGCAAACCCGCCTGGCCGGGGCCGGGCTCGCCTCCACTAATGAGCGAGACACCACCTGCTGCTACGCCAAGCAAGACAAGTTCTGGGTCCAGGGCAGCCCGGGCGGCGAGTCGTGGGAGATCTACACCGTCCTGGACGACAGCGAGAGCTTCTACGGCGACGACGCGGTAGCGGCAGCCCGCTGGGGCGACAGCACCGCCGGCGGCACCGGCACCGAATCGTCCGTATGCTGCGGGGCCAGCGCCCAGGAAACCGGTGAACCGACGGTCGCCTCGGTCGCGCCCTGCTGCTGACCTGAGCCGCAGACGATGACGCAATGAGTGAGTTGACGCTGGGCCGGCCGCCCGCTGATGACTGAGTGCCCACGGAAAGGCCACGCTCATGATCGACGTCCCGCAGGTGCTGTTCGTCTGCGTCCACAACGCCGGCCGGTCCCAGATGGCCGCGGTCCTGCTCGACCACGAGGCTCACGGGCAAGTGCGGGTCATGTCGGCGGGATCGCAGCCCGCCAGCGAGATCAACCCCGCCGTCATTCAGGCCATGGCCGAAACCGGCCTCGACCTGTCCCGAGAGTTCCCCAAGCCGCTCACCAGCGACCAGGTCCAGGCCGCCGACATCATCATCACCATGGGCTGCGGCGACG
>JBEKCN010000218.1:0-6292 GCA_050014855.1 Streptosporangiaceae bacterium
TGCTGCATCACTGCCCGTCGGCGGCCGACGTATCCGCGCACCATCTGGTAGGAGATCCCGTCCGCCCCGTGCCTGGTGACGAGCTCGCGGTAGATGCTGATGACGGGCTGGCGCTGCGGCGGGAAAGCCTGCAGCCCGGCCTGGAGCATGTCATCGATGATGGCAGTGAACGGGTCGAGCCGTGATCCGCGGGGCGGCTGCCGAGCAGCCGCATGCATGGCTGGCAAAGTGATGCCGCCGACGGCGACGATCGGGCTGCTCTCACCGCCACTCATGCTGTCGATTCGACTGGCGGAGCCTCGGGCTCATCTGGCATGCGGCTGAGGATACCCGTGCTTCCTGCTACAGCAAGGTAGGCGTCCATCGCACCTGATCAGCGCGCTCCTGGCCGGGACAGGGACTGCGTTTGCGGTGCTGGCAGGCTTCGCAACATCGCCTTCCCCTGACCGGATAGCCCTGATGACGGTCGCTGCGCTGAGTGCGCCGCGGCGACCCGCACGGTGGTGCGGCTGACGGACCGGGAGTCCGGGCCGTCGGCGCGGACGATCGCCAGGCGCCCGTCATTGGTGTCCGGCTTATATGCGTACCTGGTCGCCCGTGGTGACACGCCGGTGCAGGTCATCCCGATGCCCCGCGACCTGTCGACCCGGCGGCAGGGCGGCTCCAGGCGGTCGCGGGACCGTGCCGCTGGTGCGGTGCCGCGCACTGTGCCGAGGACCTTGTCGCCGCAGGAGGCAGACCGGCTGCTCGCCGCGCTGCGCACGCAACAGGCAGCAGGCGCTTGGCCGCAGGATCCGACACCGCGCGGTCGCGAGCACATCCGCGGTCGCGCTCTTGCCTGGCGCCGGACTCAGGCGGACCATAGCCACGTGCCGTCGGCGCTCGTGGGGGTCGCGGCACCGACGGAAGGATTTCTCCGGTGATCAAGTATGTCTACGAGATCGATTATCCGCCTGGAGGCAAGGACAGGTACCTGGCGTGGGTCCGATCGATCGCGGATGCTCTTCAGGCTCCTGCTGAGCTGCGGGGGGTGGCGTCGTACGACAATGTTTACTCGGCGACACCGCATCGCGTCGTCGAGTTCACCTTCGACTCGCCGGAGGACGCGGACAGGTACTTCGACCGAAAGGAGATCGGACTGATAGTGCGAAGTGAGCTGCCGGCGCATAGCGCCAACATCCGTATCAAGGTCCTGGCGCTGCGTGACGATTACAGCAGGGACACCGTGGCTGGTACGGCCGCTGCGCAGCAGGATCAGTCCTGAGTTCCTGTTCGCACGCCTGGTGGCGCGGCTACCCGGGCCTGACCGCCGGACCGGGCTGGCCTAATCGCCTGTGGTCGCGTTCAATGAGCTCCGCCGTCGCATGAGGCGGGTCGCCGGTGAGGTCAACGAAGTGCTTAACACCGCTCCGGAGGACGCGCTCGCCGCCGAGGCACTCGGGCTCGGCAGGTACATCCTGGCCGCCACCTTCGGCAATGTGCACGGTATCCACAAGCCGGACCAGACGAATCCGGCGCCCTTGGAACCGGCCTCCCCGTGCGCGGGCAGGCACGCTCGGTGACATGCTGGCCGCCGACGGATAGTCGGCGTGACCGCTCGAGCGCGGCAGCCACTTCGTCGACCATCTGGTCCTGGGCACGGGCAAGGACTGCCGTCTCCACGATCCGGTACCTCCGTTCAGGTACACGTGGCCTTCTGCGTCTCCGAATAGATCGTCACACCAACGAAACCATGACCGGGGCAATCGACCGCCAGCGCCGCAGGCTGGCCCGATTGACAGGGCAGGCCGGGCGCAGCGCTGCATCCGGCTCAGGCAATCCCGGCGGAGCTGATCGTGTCGTTGTCATCCGCCGCAGCGACATCCCTCGGTCCGTTCACCGCCGTGGCTGGCAGGGCGCGGCGGCCGGCCCGCCAGGGAAGCGGAGCAGCACTTCCCCGCCAACATCGTAGCGGTGCAACGGGGCGCTGGCCCGCTCACTTTCGCGCTGGTGCTGATCACCGTGACGCTAGCCGCCAGGCCGCGGCGTAACCGTCCTGGCCGGGCTTGCTCCGCTTGCCGGATCGCCGGCGGCGCGCAGCACCATGACCGAACGGCCGGTCACGTCGAGTGCCGTCGCGCTGGGCAGCATCGCCGGCCCGCCGCCTGCACCGGCGCCGGGCCGGTTCGGCAGCGCTGCCGTATCGACAACAACATGCCAGCCGTCTGCGTGATCGGCGCCCGGCAGGACGAACCGCACGGGGTCGCTGTGCGCGTTGAATAGCAGCAGGAAATCGTTGTCGCGGACGGGCTCGCCGCGGGTGCCGGGCTCGGTAATGGCCTCACCGTTCAGGAACACCGCCAGCGACCTCGAGTAGCCGGCGCGCCAGTCAGCATCGGTCATTTCCACGCCGGACGGGGTCAGCCACACGATATCCCGCAGGCCGCCCGGGCCGGCCTGGGCGGGGCGCCCGGTGAAGAACCGGCGCCGCCGGAAGACCGGGTGCGCCCGGCGCAGCGCGGACAGCGCGCTGGTGAAGTCGACCAGGTCCGCGTATTCGGCGGCGTTCTCCCAGTCCACCCAGGACAGCGGTGAGTCCTGGCAGTAAGCGTTGTTGCTGCCCCGCTGGGTGCGGCCCATCTCATCACCAGCCAGCAGCATCGGAACGCCTTGTGAGCAGAACAGCGTGACCACGAAATTGCGGACCTGCCGGGCGCGCAGCTCGCTGACCGCCGGATCGCCGGACGGGCCTTCCGCGCCGCAGTTCCAGGACCGGTTGTCATCGGTGCCGTCCCGGTTGTCCTCGCCATTGTCCTCGTTGTGCTTGCGGTTGTAGCTGACCAGGTCGGCGAGGGTGAATCCGTCGTGGCAGGTGACGAAGTTGACCGAGGCGACCGGCCGCCGCCCGCTGGTCTCGTACAGGTCGCTGGAGCCGGTCAGCCGTTGGGCGAACTCTGGCAGGGCAGCGGGTTCGCCACGCCACAGGTCCCGTATGCAGTCGCGGTACTTGCCATTCCATTCCAGCCACAGCGGCGGGAATTTCCCGACCTGATAGCCGCCTTCCCCGACGTCCCACGGCTCGGCGATCAGCTTGACCTGCGACACGACCGGATCCTGCTGGACCAGATCGAAGAACGCGGCGAGCCGGTCCACATCATGCAGCTCCCGGGCCAGGGCAGAGGCCAGGTCGAACCGGAACCCGTCCACATGCATGTCCAGGATCCAGTACCGCAGCGAATCCATGATCAGCTGCAGCGCTTGCGGATTGCGGGCATTGAGGCTGTTGCCGCAGCCGGTGTAATCCACGTACACCCCCGGGTCGCCGTCGGCGAGCCGGTAGTACGCGGCGTTGTCGATGCCGCGGAAGGACAGGTTCGGGCCGGAGGTGCCGCCCTCGGCCGTGTGGTTGTATACGACGTCCAGGATCACCTCGATGCCGGCCGCGTGCAGCGTCTTGACCATCGACTTGAACTCGGTGACCTGGCCATGTGGCTCGGTGGATGAGGAGTAGCCGTTGTGCGGCGCGAGGAACGCGATCGTGTTGTAACCCCAGTAGTTGGACCGGCCGCCCGCCGCCAGCCGCCGCTCGGAGATGAACTGATGCACCGGCATCAGCTCGACGGCGGTCACGCCCAACCGGGTCAGGTGGTCGATGATGACCGGGGAGGCCAGGCCCGCATAGGTGCCGCGCTGCCCAGGCGGGACCTCGGGATGGCGCAGGGTCAGGCCGCGGACATGCGCCTCGTAGATCACCGTCTCGTGATACGGCGTTCGCGGCGGCCGGTCATCCGCCCAGTCGAAATACGGGTTTATAACGACATTGCGCGGCATGAAAGGGGCGCTGTTGCGAGTGCTGATCGCCTCCGGCGCGCCGGACCGGTCGGAGAACAGGGCCTCGTGCCAGCGCACCTGACCCGCGACGGCCTTGCCGTACGGGTCGAGCAGCAGCTTCGCCGCGTTGCACCGCTGGCCGCGGTCGGGCGCGTACGGACCGTGCACCCGGTAGCCGTATTGCCGGCCCGGGCCGACGCCCGGCAGGTAGCAGTGCCAGACGAAACCATCCACCTCGGTGAGCTCGACCCGCGTCTCCCTGCAGTTGCCCGGATCGAACAGACACAGCTCGACCCGGTCGGCCACTTCAGAGAAGAGGGCAAAATTAGTCCCTGACCCGTCCCAGGTAGCACCGAGCGGATAAGCAGTGCCGGGCCAGACGTGCATTTACTCACTTTACGGGACGAAACACCAGAGCGGGCCGGGCGAGTACGGCCGGTGTGCGACACAACGTCGGTGACGCGGGAAGGCAGAGAGTGTGCTGGTCGTGATGGGTGCTCGGGGCGACCTTCAGCCGTGCTCAGACCCGATTCCGCGAGTAGTGCTCAGGGGTTATTCCTCGCAGCTGTTGCTGGTCAGTGGCGGTGATTTGCGCGCGCGGGCATGCTTAAAGCCCGGGTGTCGCGCCGGGTTCGCGGTTTCCGGGTAAGGGCCGTGGGGCCGGTGGTCAGGAGATCGCGGGGAGTGCCCGCAGCCGGGCGAGGATCTCGGCGAGCAGGTGCTGGCCGGGCGGCAGCTGCAGGATCAGCTGGCGGCTGTGGCGGATCAGCCGGCCAGACACGCTGATCAGTCAGCGCCGCAGGGTGGCGATCATTGCCTTGCCGCCGCGGATGCCGTGACAAGCGAGGATCGCGCCGCCGCGGGTGGCGGCGGTGAGCAAGCGCTGGGATCGCGGGGCCCGCGGCTGGCGGTCAGGTGCTCGCGAGTGTGAGTGCTGGCCAGTGTGATAGCGGCGGCCATCCCGCTCCCGCCGCCACGAGGAGCCATAGCCGTCCTCTTCCTCGGGGTCGATGGGATGGCGCAGCCGGTCATCAACATCCGGCTCCCGGTGCCGTCGCAAGATGACACGCTCCCCCCGCAATATGCAGGTGGGAGGTGATGATGAGGGACCGGCGTTTGCAGGCGGCGTCGGGAGCAGCCGAGCAGCTCCACGGTGGGTCCAGCGCCAGCCAGCCGCCCCGGGGCGGGCTGGCGAGAACGCCGGCGACCAGCTTCCTGGCCCGGTCCTGGCGCAGGCCCTCCAGGTCCGGCACCCGGCCCGGCGGGGTCGTAGCGCGCGGCGTGGCCCAGGGCGCGGACGGCGCACTCGGCGTAGGCATAGGCCGGGACCGGAGGGAAGTCCCCGCCGGGGCCCCGCAGCAGCCGGACCACTTCGACCTGGTCCATCACGGCCACGGCGATCGGCGCCGGCAGCTGCGCGGCGCCCACCTCTGGGACCAGGTCGCTGCCCGCGGTCGGGGTCGTCAGCGCCAGCACCGCGTCCACGCCCGGGTCGACGCCGACAAGCTCCAGGCTGCGGCGGAACCGGCTGGGCGTGACCAGCACGGTGGTGTCGACCGGCCCGGCCACCAGGGCCTCGTAGCCGAGCAGGTCCCGCAGCGCCGCTGGGAGTCCGCGCCCAGCGCGGCGACCTGCAGGCCGACGTCGCCGCACGCGTCGGCGGCGAGCACCGCGGCGCCGCGGGTATTGGACACCACGCCGACCCTTGCCGCGCAGAGAGGGTCGTCCCGCATATATCCCACGCGCTGCTCGGAGCCTCGTCTGCTGTGCTGGGCCGTCGCCCATCTGATCCGTCGCAGTATCATGACATCGCCGTCATAGCAGCGTCAGCCCGTGCAGGGCGAAGACTGCCTTGCGGGTGGCCATGATTGCCCGGTCGACCGGATCGGCTGGGTTATAGCCGGACTCGAACGGCTCGAACTCGGCCGGTTCCCCTTCTGCCATGTACTCGGGTGCGGTCCGGCCGGTTCGCCGGGCGACGTATTCACGCCACGGGGCGGGCGTGGGCGTCCAGGGGTCGATCGGCTGGCCTGCGGCCTCTGCGAGCAGATGCGTCCAGGTCCGCGGTACAACCTGGACCAGCTCATACCCTCCGCCCCCAATGAGCAGCCAGCGTCCGTCGGCCAGGTCGTGGGCCAGTGCGTGGATCGCGGCATGAGCGGCGCGCTGCGCGTCGATGCTCAGCTCCAGGTGGGCCAGGGGATCCAGCCGGTGGGTGTCGGCCCCGTGCTGGCTGACCAGGACCTGCGGCCGGAACTGCCGCAGCAGCGGCGGGATGATCGCGTGGAAGGCGCGCAGCCAACTGGCATCGCCGGTGCCGGCCGGCAGCGCGACATTGACCGCTGATCCCTCGGCGCCGGGAGCGCCGGTCTCGGCGGGCAGGCCGGTGAACGGGAACAAGGTCGCCGGGTGCTGGTGCAGGCTGATCGTCAGCACCCGCGGATCGGCGTAGAACGCTTTCTGCATCCCGTCGCCGTGGTGC
>JBEKCN010000219.1:0-6291 GCA_050014855.1 Streptosporangiaceae bacterium
GCCGGGGTGATGCTGCATGTCCTCGCGCACGCCGCGGCCAAGGCAAACGCGTTCATGGGCGCGGGCGTGTTCGCGATCAAGTTCGGCAGCAAGCAGATCTCCGCGCACCGTGGCGCGATGGACCTGCTGCCGTGGAGCGGCCCGCTGTTCCTGCTCGCGGTGCTCGCGCTGTCAGCGATGCCGCCGTTCGGGATCTTCCGCAGTGAGTTCCAGATCGTCGCGGGGGGCCTCGGCGCGCACAACTACGCGGCCGCGGCCGTCCTTATCGTGCTGGTCACGCTGGCGTTTCTCGGCCTGTCCGGGGCGGCGACCAGCATCCTGTTCAGGTCCCGCCGGCCCGCGGGGAGGCAACCGGTACCACCGGGCGTGCCCGCCGCCGTGGCCGCGTCCCCGGTGGTGGCGGGCAGCGGGCCTGCGGCCGCCGGCTCACCCGAGTCCGGCAGCCCGGCCGGGCTGGCCGTACCCGCCCAGGCTGAGCCAGCTCCGGCGCCCGGCCGGGGCGAGCCCAGCGGGTGGATGGTGGTGCCGGTCGTGGGGGGGATCGTGGCTCTGCTCATCCTTGGCCTGCACCCGCCCGCGGAATTGACCGAGCTCATATCGCGCGCCGTGGCCCAGATCCGGGGCGTGTCATGACCTTCGCCGTGACGAATGCGGGCGTCGACGAGCTATGGGCGACGCTGGTATCCCGCGTCGCCGCGGGGGATAGGTTCGCTGGCCTGTTCGCCGCGTACCGGCCCCGGCCTGGGGCGGAAACCGGCCTGGTGCTCTCGGCGCAGCTGGCCGTCAGGGGCGGAATCGACACCCTCGAGGTGGCGCTGCGGCCCGGCACGGCCAGCTATCCCGCCCTGACCCCGCACCTCGGAGCGGCGTTCTGGTACGAGCGGGTGATCCATGATCAGTTCGGCGTGATTCCCGACGGGCATCCGCGGCTGGCCCCGCTGATCCTGCCCGGCTCGCCGGAGGAGCACGCGCTGCCCCGGCACGTCGAGGGCTACGGCCTGTTCACGATCTCGCACGGCCCGGTCCGGTCCGGCGTCATGGAGTCCATCGAGTACCTGATCGAGACCCCGGGGGAGGCGATACCGCACCTGAACATGCGGGTCTTCTACAAGCACCGCGGGATCGAGCAGCGGTTCGAGGGGATGACCGCCGCCGGCGGCGTGCTGCTCGCCGAGCGGGCCGAAGGTATCGCCTCCGTCGCGCACGCCCTGGCCTTCTGCCACGCCGTCGAGCGCATCGCAGCCTGTGTTCCGCCGGTGCCTGCCGCGCTGGTGCGGGTCCTGCACGCCGAACTGGAGCGGATCGCCAACCACGTCGACGTCGCGGCCAAGCTGGCTGATGCGGCGGGCCTGGCGGTGGCGGCGGCCCGTTTCGCGGTGCACAAGGAAAGGGTGCTGCGGCTGGTCAGTGGCCTGTGCGGAAGCCGGTTCGGCCGGGGCGTCGTGGTCCCCGGCGGAGTGAGCGCGATGCCGCGGCTCAGTCCCGGTGCCATCCTCGCCGAGCTCGGCCGCCTGGAGAAAGCCATCGACAGCGATGCCGATGCACTGATGTCGACCTCCTCGTTCCTCGACCGGCTGCGTACGACGGGCCCGCTGTCGCCGGCGCGGGCCCTGGAACACGGCGCGGTGGGCCCGATCGGCAAAGCCGCCGGATTCTCCGATGATGCCCGGCGTAACCGGCCCTACGACGCCTATCCGTCGCTCGGCACGCTGCCCGGCCATGCGTACGACGACGGCGATGCGCTGGCCCGGCTGCAGGTGCGCTGGGACGAGGCCGATCAGTCTTTCCACCTGCTCCGCCAGGTGGCCGACGAGCTCGCCGAGCAAGCGGGCGCTGACGAGCTGCTGTCCGTTCCCTGTGATCCGCCCGGGGGACGTGCCACCGGCTGGGCCGAAGCGCCGCAAGGAGAGGTGCTGTACGACGTGACCATCGAGGGCGGCCAGATCAGCCGCTGCCAGCCCAGGTCGGCGTCCTTCCACAACCTCGTCCTCATGCACGAGGTATTCGCCGGTGACATCCTCACCGATTTCCCGTTCATCGAAGCAAGCTTCGGGCTGTCTTTCGCGGGGGTGGCGCTGTGAGCCTGTGGGTCTTGCGGGGACTGCGCGACGGCGTGGTCACGACCCGCTGGCCGAAGCGGCCCGATGCCTACGCGGACGGCTGGCGCGGCCCCGCCGTCGTGCGTGATCCTGATCCCGCCGACACCGCCGGGCTGAGCGACCTTTGCCCCACGAATGCCATCGCCGTCAGCCAGGGTGGACGGCGCGGTCGGGTACGGCTCGATCAGGGCCGGTGCATCCTCTGCGGCTGGTGCGTCGGCGCGCGTCCCGACGTTTTCGCGTGGTCGGCGGGCGCGGCGGGCCCGCGTGCCAGCGCGCTGACCCGGGACCGGCTGGTGGTCCCGGACGTTTCCGAAACGGACGAGACCCTGGCCGCCGTCCGGGCCAGCCTGCGCGAGCGAACCGCGGCGCTGCGCCGCAGCGTGCACATCCGGCACGTCGACGCGGGATCCGACGGCAGCGACGAATGGGAGATCCTCGCGCTGCTCGGCCCGGTGTACGACATTCACCGGCTCGGGATCTTCTTCACCCCCAGCCCGCGCCATGCCGACATCCTGCTCGTCACCGGAGCGGGAGCGACCGGGATGGCCGGGCCGCTGCGGACCACCTACGACGGGATGCCCGACCCGAAGGTCGTGGTCGCCGCCGGCACCGACGCGGTCAGTGGCGGCCTCCTGGGCCGCAGCGACATCACGCTGGGCGGCATTTCTGACGTGGTTCCGGTGGACGTCTGGCTGCCCGGCTCACCGCCCAGCCCGTTCGGCATCCTCAGCGCGCTGCTCCTCGCTGTCGGGCGCCTCGGCGACGGCCGGGAGCAGGCGTGATGAGCGGGGTGTTCGCGGCCGGACTGATCCTCCTGGCGGCTGCGGCGGCCGGTGACCTGCTCGGTCTGCCGCACCCGGGACGGGGCCGGGCCAGCGGGCTGCCGTACCTGCTCGGCGCGGCCGGCTGTGGCTGCCTCGCCGCGGTCGGCGGCTCCGCGCTCGCCGGCGGCACCGTCCGGCTCGGCGTCGGCGGCCTGCTCGGGCAGCCGCTTCCGGGCCAGCAGACGCTCGGGCTGGCCGCCGACCGGCTCTCCGGGCTGTTCCTGGTCATGGCGCTGGGCGCGGCCGTGCCCGTGTCGGTGGCCTTCGCCAGCTGGGCGGCGCGCCCCGGTACCGTCGGCCGGAAGGGACTCGCCGCGAGCTACGCGCTCGCGATCGGATCGCTCGCGGTGATTTTCACCGGCACCGATGCGTTCACGGTCCTGTTCGCGTGGGAATCGCTGACGGTCGCGTTCTACCTGCTGGCCGGGTTCCAGCGCGGCCGGGCCGAGACCGCGGGCTCCGCCCAGGTCACGTTCGCGTTCGGCCAGATCAGCGGGGCGGCCCTGCTGGCCGGGCTGCTGCTCCTGGTCGCTGCCTCGCACTCGCTCAGGCTCGCGTCCTTCACCCAGGTGCCCGGCGGCGCGGCGCGGACCACGGCCCTGGTCCTGCTGCTCGGCGGCTTCGCCGTCAAGGTCGGGCTGGTGCCGTTCCAGGTCTGGCTGCCCCGCGGCTACACCGCCGCTCCCGGCCCCGCCCGCGCGATCATGGCCGGGGTCTGCGTCAACGCCGGGTTCTACGGGATGTGGCGGACCTTTTCCCTGCTGGGCCGGCCACCCGGCTGGCTGGCGGGCGTGCTGCTGCTGCTCGCCGGGTTCACCGCGCTGCTGGGCATCGCCCACGCCGCCGTGGCGAACCGGCTTCCCCGCGTCATCGCCTACTCCAGCGTCGAGAACAGCGGTCTCATCATCGTCGGCTTCGGTGTCGCGCTCACCGGCGCGGCCGTCCGGGACCAGCGGCTGATCGCGGCGGGCCTGCTGGCGGCCACCCTGCAGATGATCGCGCATACGGCGGCTAAGTCGCTGCTGTTCACCGCGAGCGCGGGCATCGAGACCGCGGCAGGCAGCGACGATCTGGAAACCTTGCGGGGCATGGGCCGGCGGACGCCCTGGAGCGGCACCGGGCTCGCCATCGGATCAATGACCCTGGCGGGTCTCCCCCCCACCGCCGGATTCGTCTCGGAATGGTTCCTGCTCGAATCGCTCATGCAGCAGTTCCGGGTACCAGGCCTGGGCTACCGGCTGGTGCTCGCGCTGGCTGGCGCCGCGGTCGCGTTGACCGCCGGGTTTGCGGGGGTGACGTTCGTCCGGCTGGTCGGCCTCGTGGTCCTCGGCCAGCGGCGGCGGGCCCGCGCGCCCCGTGCCGAGCAGCGCGGTGACTACGGCTGGGCCGGGCGCGCAGCCCTCGTCGTCCTCTCGGTCTTCCCGCTGGCGATCGCCGCGGTCACCCCGCTGGAGATCCGGGTCATAGCTCGCGGGCTGTCGCCGGTGGTCCCGGCCGCTGTCATCTCTGGTGCACTGAAATCCCCCTGGGTCCTTCAGCCGGTCTTCGCCGGGTTCTCGATCTTGTCACCGTCCTGGCTATGGATCGATATCCCCGCCCTGACCCTGCTGGTCGGCCTGTTCGCCTGGGCGGTATCCGGCCGGCGCCTGCTACGGGTGCGCCGGGTACCGGCCTGGCACTCGGCGACGATCGGCGTCGACGGCGCCGATTCTTACACCGCCTTCGGTTACGCCAATCCGACCCGCCGTGTCCTGGCCAACGTCCTGCACACCCGGTCAGAGGTACGGGAACTCGTCACCGAAGGCGGCGCCGAGATCATCGATGAGGCCGGGGGAGCGCCGGAGGGGATGCCGGCCCCCCTGGATGGCGGCCCGGAGCCGGGTGCCGGGCTTGACCTGACGCTGCGCGGGGCGGCGCACCTCGGCTACACCTCCGACGTGATCGAAGTCGTGGAGATCTACGGATACCGCCCCGTCGCCCGCTCCGTCATGGCCATCGTCGCGGTCGCCAAACGGCTCCAATCCGGCCGGCTCGACGCGTACCTGCTCTACATGCTCATCGCGCTGATCGCGGTCATCGCCGTCGTCACCGCACTCGCCTGAAGGCCAGCCCGGCGGGGCCCGGACGGAAACCGCCACCGAAGGAGGAATCATGGAGGTCGACGTGCTCGTCGAGATCCCGCAGGGATCACGGAACAAGTACGAGATGGACCACATCACCGGCAGGATCCGGCTGGACCGGATGCTGTTCACCTCGACGCGCTACCCGCTCGACTACGGCTTCATCCCGGACACCCTGGCCGAAGACGGCGACCCGCTGGACGCGATGGTCATGCTGGACGAGCCGACGTTCCCGGGCTGCCTGGTGGCGGCACGGCCGGTCGGCGTGTTCTGGATGCTCGATGAGCATGGCCCCGACGCCAAGATCCTCACCGTCCCCGCCCACGACCCGCGGTACACGGATCTGCAGGACCTGGGTGACGTATCGCAGCATATGACCGCAGAGATCGGCCACTTCTTCGACATTTACAAGGAACTGGAGCCGGGAAAAGAAACGGACGTCCGCGGCTGGCAGAACCGCGCAACGGCGATCGGCATCATTGAGGAAGCGTTCGCCCGGGCCAAGTCTTAGCCCCTCGCAGTGACGTGAGCCGTAATGCCCGGTCGGGCCGAATGGGACGGGCAAACCGGCGCTGCTGCGGCTGATGGCCGGGCGGGAGCAGCCGTCTAACGGCCAGGTTGTTCTCATGCCCGGCTGCAGCGTCGGAATCTTGTCTCAGGCCCGCTGCTGGATGAGGGCAAGACCGTGCTTGGCAACGTGGCAGAGGGCGTGGCTGGGACCGGGGCCCTGATCGATCGGTACCACGAGGTCGCGCCGAAGCTGGCGACCGCCTACGCCGACGACTTGCTCGACTGCGAGGAGGGCGACGATCTCGCCAATGGCGGGTTCCCCGGTGCCGAGTTCGGGCACCGGCAGGTGGACCTGGATGGCGTGGTTGGTCAGGAAAGTCCAGTCCGCCGTGTCAATTAATATACTTCTATTTCCTGAAAAGGATTGCTGGTTTTAGATTGCATACGTAGGCTGAGGGCAGACCCGGGTAACAGTCACCTCGGCATCACCTGGCCCTGGCCGGTGATCGTGGCTGTCATCCCCGCCAGGAAAGGCACAGACAGAAGGAGTCACCAGATGTCTACGCTTGTCGATGCCGAGATCGTCAGCATCCTGATCCTGGCCCGCACCGGCGGCCTGGTCATCCGCTCTCGTGCGGTCTCCGCCGCGGGGACAGCAGTCCTGCCCAGCCCCGATCACATGCTCGTCTGATGCTGACGGGGGCCTACCGGGATCTGCTCCCGGCCATCGCCGGG
>JBEKCN010000220.1:0-6285 GCA_050014855.1 Streptosporangiaceae bacterium
TTTCTGGCTTAACGTGCCGACTGCATGACCGTTCGTCAGGAAATGTTACAGAATCTTCTGCTAACCGATTTCTTTCCCGGAGTGCGTCGCGATGCCGCGTACCGGCCCATAATCTGTCAACGCAGGCGGGCGTTGAAGGGGGCACCGGTGGTGTGGGGAGTATTGGCGGCTGTACCCGCCGCGTTTGAGTCAGCCCTGTCGGCCGAGGTGGAAGAGCTCCCTGGGCCGGAGATGGTCGACTGCTCTAGGGCTGCGGACGTTGACGCGCTACTGCCCCGGCGCACCCCCCTGGTGGCGGTGCGGAACGGTCCGGGAAACGGTGCCGGACTGACCGCGCTGCTGGCTAAGCGGGCGCGGCCGTCCGATGCCGGGGCCCCGCGGCAGTCCGGAGGAAACACAGTGCAGCCGAAGGGGGACCCGGCGTCGGCCCCGGATCTCGCCCTGCTGGCTCAGGTCCTGCGGGGACTCCGGCATATGAACTGACGGGCGGCCGGGCCGGCCCCGCTGAACCGCTCTAGCATCAAACGGGATCCAGGCGATATCCGCCGGAAAGGACGCAAGGGGGTTTGCCGCTGCCATTGTTGTCAGCGAATAGCGGCCTTTTTTACCTGCTATCGCTGCACTGTTCCGAGTGGTTACCAAAAGTGGCCATCGTGTCGCAGTAAATTACCGGTAGCTGACCTTTTTTTGGGACCTTTGACCCCTTTCCTAAGGTGTCCACTCGGGCCTATTCTTATCGAGATTGGGTCGTATCGTCGCACCTCGGAGACGACCGGGAGCAGCCTGTGAATGTGCGGGCGCCGTCGCAGGGATCTCATTCAGGGCGTACTGGGGGAGGCCGTATATTGGCTGAGCTTGGCTGGGAAGCACCCGTGGACCGTGTCCTCAACGAGCTGGCCAGACTGGGCCGGAGTGCTGCCACCGGGGCCGTGGAAATAAGTGGTCGTCCCGGCGGGATTTTGTACCTTAACCAGGGGCGGCTGACCTTTGCTGAATCGCCCGGCGTGCCCGATCTGGGTACCCGCCTGGTCGGCTCCGGGCGGGTGGCGCCGGACGTCTGGGATCAGATCGTCCGGGCGATCCCGCCGGGCTCACGAGGCGTTTCGGATGGCGCGCCTGGCGCGGTGCTGGCTGGCCGCGGGATCATTACCGCCACCGAGCTGCAGCGGCTGCTCCAGTCGATCACCCTCGACGCGCTGCTGGCACTGACTACGCCGTTCGTCGGCGAGTGCTCGGTCAGGGGCCTGTGGTTCATGACGCAGCGATCGCACTGGGCGGAAACCGTCCTGGCCATGGACATAGGCTCCGTGCGCGACTACGTCGACCACATGGCACAGCGACTGGCCTGGTACGACGTCTCCCCGCGCTGGTGCCCGCAGTGGTCTGGCCCCGGTTGTCCCGAGGCACTGGTGAATGCCGCGCAGCGAGCCGTGGCCAGCCGGATGGACGGGCACACCACGGTCAGCGAGCTGGCCTGGCAGGGCGGCCTCGCACTGCACGACACGATGGATGCCGTCGGCCAGCTCGTGCACGCCGGCCACTGCACCGTCCCCGCTCCGGATCCTGTGCTCGCCCTGGCCGGGACGCAGCCAGCCCGCTCCGCGCTGCCGCACCGGGCCCCGCTGACCGACGAGCGCGGCGCCCGTGCGGCCCAGGCCGACCCGGTGGACCTGGCCCTTCTGCAGCGGGTCCGGCAAGGCCTGGAGCGGATGGGCTGACCTGGCCCGCGCCTCGCCTACCGATGGCGGTAGGGGCTGGCGCGGTGCTGGTCCCGCTGCCAGCAAGACGCCCGGCCTTCACTGCGGGTCGTAGCCGAGGTTGGGGCGCAGCCAGCGTTCCGCCTCGGCGAGATCGATGCCTTGCCTGCGGGCGTAGTCCTCGACCTGGTCCTTACCGATGCGTCCCACAGTGAAGTAGCGGGAGCAGGGGTGGGCGAACAGCAGCCCGCTGACGCTGGCGGCGGGGGTCATCGCGCAGGATTCGGTGAGGGCCAGGCCGAGCGATGCGGCGTCCAGCAGGTCGAAGAGGGCTCGTTTCTGGCTGTGGTCCGGGCTCGCCGGGTAGCCGAACGCGGGGCGGATGCCACGGAAACGCTCGGCGTGCAGGTCCTCGATCGCGGGGCTGGCGCCCGGTTCATACCAGTCGCGCCGCGCCTCGAGGTGGATGTGCTCGGCGAACGCCTCGGCGAGCCGGTCCGCGAGCGCCTTCACCATGATCGACCGGTAATCGTCGTTATCGGCCTGGTAGGTGGCAGCGAGTTCTTCGGCGCCGTGGATCGCGACGGCGAACCCGCCCAGGTGGTCTCCGGCCGGCGCCACGTAGTCGGCGAGGCACCGGTTGGGCCGGCCCGCCGGCTTGGCGGTTTGCTGACGCAGCATCGGCAGCCGTAGGCTGCCGCGCCCAGAGTCGGCGTCCAGGTCGATCAGGATGTCGTCACCCTCGGAGTGGGCGGGCCAGAAACTGTAGGCACCCCGGGCGTGGAAGTGGCCGTCGGCGATGATCTGGTCGAGCAGGACGTTCGCGTCCTCGAACAGCTCGCGCGCGGCCGGCTGGTCGAGGATGGCCGGGTACTTGCCCTTCAGTTCCCAGGCCAGGAAGAAGAACTGCCAGTCGATCATCCCGCGCAGCGTGGCCAGGTCGGGCTGCACGGTTCGGGCGCCGGTGAACGCCGGAGTGGGCAGGTCATCGAACAAGACCTGCTCACGGTTCGACCGGGCCTGCTCGACGGACAGCAGCGGGCGCCGCTGCGTCTTCTCGTGCTGCTCGCGCAGGCGTTCCTGCTCGGCGCGGTTGGCCGTGTCCAGCACTCCGGCCCGGTCATGGCTGAGCAGGTCCGAGACGACACCGGTGACGCGGGAAGCATCGATCACGTGCACGGTGCTGCCGTTGTAGGCGGGAGCGATCCGCACCGCGGTGTGCTGGCGGGACGTTGTGGCGCCGCCGATGAGCAGGGGCAGTTTCAGGCCGCGGCGCTCCATTTCCGCGGCGACGAGGACCATCTGATCCAGCGACGGGGTGATCAGTCCCGACAGCCCCACGGCGTCCGCGCTTTCGGCGACCGCGGTGTCGAGGATGGTCGTGCCGGGGACCATGACGCCGAGGTCGATGACCTCGTAGTTGTTGCAGCCGAGCACGACTCCCACGATGTTCTTGCCGATGTCGTGCACGTCGCCCTTGACCGTCGCGAGCACGATCCTGCCCTGGCGACGATCGGCCTCGGCGCGCCCCTCCCGCCGGGCCTGTTCCTTCTCGGCTTCCATGTAGGGCTCGAGGTAGGCGACCGCGCGTTTCATCACCCGCGCGCTCTTGACCACCTGCGGCAGGAACATCTTCCCCGCGCCGAACAGGTCGCCCACGACCTTCATGCCGTCCATGAGCGGTCCCTCGATCACGTCCAGGGGCCGCGCCGCGCGCTGCCGGGCCTCCTCGGTGTCGGCCTCGACGAAGTCGACGATGCCGTGCACCAGGGCGTGCTGCAGGCGCTGCTCCACGGGCGCCTCCCGCCACGCGAGGTCCACCGTGCGGCTCCTGCCGGGCCCGTTCACCGTCTCGGCGAAGGCGACGAGCCGGTCCGTGGCGTCGCCGCGCCGGTCGAAGAGCACATCCTCCACCAGCTCGAGCAGGCCGGCGGGGATATCCTCGTAGACCGCGAGCTGCCCCGCGTTGACGATGCCCATATCGAGCCCGGCGCGTACCGCATGGAAGAGGAATGCCGAATGCATCGCCTCGCGCACGACATCATTGCCGCGGAAGGAGAACGACAGGTTGGAGATGCCACCGCTGGTCCGCACCCCCGGGCAGCGCTGCTTGATCAGCGGCAGAGCGTCGATGAACGCCTTCGCGTAGCCGTTGTGCTCGGCGATGCCGGTCGCGACCGCGAGCACGTTCGGGTCGAAGATGATGTCTTCGGCCGCGAAGCCGGCCTGCTGCGTGAGCAAGTCATAGGCGCGGCCGCAGATCGCCACCTTGCGTTCGGTGGTGTCGGCCTGTCCCTGCTCGTCGAAGGCCATCACCACCACCCCGGCGCCGTGGTCCCGGATGTGCCGGGCCTGCTCGAGGAACGGGCCGTCGCCCTCCTTCAGGCTGATCGAGTTGACCACGCCCTTGCCCTGCAGGCACTTCAGCCCGGCCTGCAGCACGCTCCACCGCGAACTGTCGATCATGACCGGGATACGCGCGACCTCCGGCTCGGTCGCGATCAGGTTCAGGAATGTGGTCATGGCCTGCTCGCTGTCGAGCAGGTCGGCGTCCATGTTGACATCGAGCAGGTTGGCCCCGCCGCGTACCTGCTCCAGCGCGACGTGGACGGCCCCCTGGTAGTCGCCCGATTCGATCAGGCGCCGGAACCGCCTTGAGCCGGTGACGTTCGTCCGTTCCCCGATCATGACGAAGCCGGTGGTCGGCTCGATCTCGAAGGGCTCCAGCCCGCTGAGCCGGGTACGCGCCGGTAGCGCCGGGACGCGGCGGGGCGGGACACCGGACACGGCGGCCGCGATCCGCGCGATGTGCGCCGGTGTCGTCCCGCAGCACCCGCCGACGATGTTCACCATCCCCGCTCCGGCGAACTCACCAAGCAGCCGCGCGGTCTCCTCCGGTGCCTGGTCATAGCCGCCGAACGCGTTCGGCAGGCCGGCATTGGGATGGCACGCCGTGTACGTCCCCGCGAGGCGGGACAGCTCCGCGATGTGCGGGCGGATCTCGTCGGCACCCAGCGAGCAGTTCACCCCGGCCACCAGGGGATCGGCGTGCTCGATCGAGCGCCAGAACGCCTCGACCGTCTGCCCGGACAGCGTGCGCCCGCTCCGGTCGACGATCGTCACCGAGATCCACAAGGGCAGCTGCGGAGCCACATCGCGGGCGGCCGCGATCGCGGCCTTCGCGTTGAGCGTGTCGAAGATCGTCTCGACCAGCAGCAGGTCGGCACCGCCCTCGGCCAGCGCCTGCACCTGCTCGGCGTACGCGGCGTACACCTGGTCGAACGACATAGCCCGGTACGCGGGGTCTTCCACCCGCGGAGACAGTGACAACGTGACGTTCAGCGGGCCGACCGACCCGGCCACGAAGCGTCCGCCCGCCTCGTCCGCCGCCTGCCGCGCCAGCTGGGCCCCGCGCACGTTCATCTCCCGCACCAGCGCCTGCAGCCCGTAGTCCGCCTGGCCGACGCTCGTCGCAGTGAACGTGTTCGTCGTGATGATGTCCGCGCCCGCCGCCAGGTACTGCCGGTGAATGTCGAGCACGACAGCCGGGCAGGTCAGGTTCAGCAGATCCGGATCACCGGTCACATCCTGCGGGTGGTCACGGAACCGTTCCCCGCGGTAGTCGGCCGCGGCTAGCCCGATGCCCTGCAGCAGGGTGCCCCAGGCTCCGTCGAGCACCGCGATGCGCTGGCCGAGCAGCTCCCGCAGGGCCTCGCCTGCTCCTGCCGCTGGTGACATATCCGCCGTGCACCTCCTGTAATAGGAGGCGCCCTTGCTGCGTGACACCGGCCGAGCGTGGCGGGCGTTGGCCCGTTGCAGCGCCTCTCGACCTAACTCCCACCATACTGGGAAGACCAGCACTGGTCACGGGACACGGCGAGCTGCTCGATCAGCACGGCGTCCGCGCGGTGACGCGGGCCCGCTTCCGCTGGACCATCCCTGCCGACCGCCGCTACACCAAGCCTCAAGCTAGGCGTCGCTGATCTGGATACCGAGCTGCTGGGCGAGCACCGGGGCCAGCGACATCAGCTGAGCGGTGCTCATGATGGCGCCGCGCAGCGACTCGAAGCCGGCGGTGATGTCCAGCTGCGCTCCGCGCAGGTCTACCTTGTCCAGCGTGGCCCGGGAGAAGTCGGCGCGGGTCAGCGTCGATCCGGGGAACCGGAGCTGCTCGAGCTTCGCGCCGCCGAAATCGGCGTCCCGGAGCAGGCAGTTCTCGAACGTGACGTCGGCCAGCCGGGCACTGCGGAAGTTCACCGAGTCGAGCTTGCAGTCGATGAACTGAACCCGCCGCAGGCTCGCGTCGAACGCCTGGACTCCGGCCGCCGCGCAGCCGATGAACGTCGCGTCCAGCCAGCTGGTCGCGGCCAGCTCCACCGACAGCAGCCGGACGTCACGCAGCCACACGTCGCTGAACCGGCTCCGGCGGGCGTTGACGTCCTCCAGCGTGACCTCGGTGAACGCGCACTCCATAAAGTGGCCGTTGTCCGCCCGGGCGGAGGTGACGACCGTCCCCGCGGTGAAGTGGCAGCCGTCGTAGTGCCCATCGATCGTCAGGTCCCCGTCGTGCGGGACAAGGTCCCCGGCG
>JBEKCN010000221.1:0-6281 GCA_050014855.1 Streptosporangiaceae bacterium
GTCAAGCACCCCGACACCCACCGTGACCATCACCACGTCACCCGCGCCGGCCACGCCCGTGGCCACGACCCCGGCGGCAGCAGCACCGGCACTGGGCAGCACTCGGCGAGCTCTACGGCACCCACCTGCAGGGCTCCCGACGCGAGGGATGAGCCCCAGGTGCGTTCGGCTGGCGGCGGCATCGCCGTACACGGCGCGTCACCGCTTCGGGAGGTGCTTGCCCGTCCACAGCGGCCGACAAAAGGCAACGGCAAGGAGTTATCCACTCCTTGCCAGTTTCAACCTATAGCGCACCCGGGGGCTTGCGGCAAGCCCCCGGTCGTGCCGCAGAATCTTCAGCCGGAGCCAGAAATGCAATCTTGCTGAATCGGGGTTTTCATGATTGACGTGATCGTGGCCGGCGGCGGGCCGACCGGCATGATGCTGGCCAGCGAGCTGCGGCTGCACGGCGTGCACGCGCTCGTGCTGGAGAAGGAGGCGGAGCCGACCCCGGTTGTCCGCGCGCTCGGCCTGCACGCCCGCAGCATCGAGGTGATGGACCAGCGCGGCCTGCTGGAGCGGTTCCTCGCGCTCGGCCAGCGGTACCCGGTCAGTGGTTTCTTCGCCGCCATCAGCAAGCCGGCGCCGGACCGGCTGGACACCGCACATCCGTACGTCCTCGGCATCCCGCAGACCATCACCGACCGCCTGCTGACCGAGCACGCCACCGAGCTCGGTGCCGAGATCCGGCGCGGCTGCGAGCTGGCCGGGCTGAGCCAGGACGGGGACGGGGTGACCGCCGAGCTGGCCGACGGCACGCAGCTGCGCTCGCGCTACCTCGTCGGCTGCGACGGCGGCCGCAGCACGGTACGCAAGCTGCTCGGCGTCGGCTTCCCCGGCCAGCCCGCTGGTGTCGAGACGCTGCTGGGCGAGATGAAGGTGGCCGAGGATCCGGCGACGGTTGCCGCCATCGTCGCGGAAGTTCGCCAGACCCAGCTGCGGTTCGGCGCCATGCCCCTCGGGGACGGGGTGTACCGCCTCGTCGTGCCCGCCGCAGGGGTGGCCGAGGACCGCACGGTTCCGCCGGCCCTCGAGGAGTTCAGGCACCAGCTGCGGGCCGTCGCGGGCACCGACTTCGGCGCGCACTCACCGCGCTGGCTCTCCCGCTTCGGCGACGCCACCCGGCTGGCCGAGCGTTACCGGACCGGCCGGGTCCTGCTGGCCGGCGACGCGGCGCACATCCACCCGCCGGTCGGCGGGCAGGGCCTCAACCTCGGCATCCAGGACGCGTTCAACCTGGGCTGGAAACTGGCCGCCGCGGTCAACGGCTGGGCACCGGAGGAGCTGCTGGACAGCTACCACACCGAACGGCACCCGGTGGCCGCCGACGTGCTGGACAACACCCGCGCGCAGATGGAGCTGCTGTCCCTCGAGCCGGGCCCGCGGTCGGTGCGCCGGCTGGTGTCGGAACTGATGGACTTCGAGGACGTAAACCGCTACCTGATCGAGAAGATCACAGCGATCGGGGTCCGCTACGACTTCGGCGCGGGGCATGAACTGCTCGGCCGGCGGATGCGGGACGTGGGGCTGAAGCGGGGGCGCCTCTACGAGCTGATGCACGGCGGCCGCGGGATACTGCTCGACCAGACCGGCCGGCTCTCGGTGGCGGGCTGGGCCGAGCGGGTCGACCACGTCGTCGACGTCAGCGAGGAACTGGACGTGCCCGCGGCGCTGCTGCGGCCGGACGGCCACGTGGCGTGGGTCGGTGAAGATCAGCAGGAGCTGCTCAGCCAGCTGTCCAGGTGGTTCGGCGCTGCCGTCAGCTGAGCGCGCCGTTGTGGCTCCAAAGGGCGGGACCTATCTCCGGCACCCCGACGATCCGGCGACGCCCGAGGAAGCCGACCTTCGCGAACGCCTCAGGCTCAGGTCCCCGGCCCGGGACTCCTATAGCTACGGCGAACCGCAAAGTCAGGCGGCGTGACAGAGGCGAAGCGGCGGCGCGAGGCGGACGGCCGCTCATCACGTGTGCCGATCCCCGTGGGCGGCACGATCGTGGCAGCGGCGCGCGCGGCCATACGCGATCCATGGCGGATCCTCGCTGTGTCCATCGTGGTGTCAGTGGTGACGGTGCTGCTGGACATCGTTGCGGACGACCTCGTCGACAAGACGAACCCGCCGGTGGTGTTTGTGACTGGCCTGAGCGCAACGGGCGCGGCTACCTTCGGCGATGTGTTCCTGTCCGGCTTCTTGTGCCGGATCGTCAGCGACGCCGTCCACGGCACCCGGGCCTCTATCCGGCAGGTGGCACCGAGCTGTTCCGGCTGGAGATGGCGCACGCCCTGGCCGGGGCCGCCGGCATGCAGCGGGCGCCCCCGTCGCTCGTGCGGCCGACCAGGTAGGCACACCGCGAGCCCGCCTGCCGCAGGAACAGGCCGTATCCGCGCACCGGGCTGAGGAAGAAGACGCTGCTCGGATAGGGCGCCGCGATCCGCCGGGCGGCGGGCCGCGGCGTGACGAACGCCCGTGCTGCGCTCGCCCGCGCGAGATGAGCCCGAGCCGCAGGCAGCCGAACAGTGGCCGACCGCAGAGCCGTCGCCGGGAATGCCGTCGTCTGGGCCGCAGGACGGACCGCGCCGCAGCCGGCTTATGCGACGGCCGCTACGGTCGCGGCGGCCAGCGGAACGGATCGGCTCAGCGCACGGGGAAGATAATCTCTCATGCCGCCATGACGCCTGGTGACGACCGCGGGTTGGAAAACCAGGCCAGCTAGAGACCGGCTCCCGGCCGTGGCCGCGGCTCATCTTCCGAGCGGCTAGGAGCCCGAAGCGGCTACGAGGTGGTCGGCCCCGCCCGCTCGGCGATCCGCAGCGCCGCGGCCACCAGCCGGTCGGCACGGGCGGCCGCGGCCGGCTCCTCGGCGATGGTCTGGGCGAGCAGCTTGTCCGGGTCCTCGCCGGCCCGCTCGGCCTCGGCGCGTCCGCCATCATCCAGCCAGCGCCGCAGTTGCACACCGTCGACCTCGGGATGGAACTGGACGGCCAGGTTGGCGCGGAGCGCAAACGCCTGCACGCCGACGTCGTTGCGGGCCAGCAGTCGCGCGTCCGGCGGTGGCAGGCACCGGTCATTGTGGAACTCCAGCCACGGGCCGGCGTCGATGAGATCCGGGTCAAGCGACTCGATCATCGTCCAGCCGATCTCAGCGCGGCTCGCGGGCTCCACCCGGCCGCCGAGCGCCGCCGACAGGGCCTGCGCACCGAAGCAGATTCCCAGCACCGGGACACCGGCCCGGTCAGCTCGCCGCAGCCAGGCCAGCTCGTCACCGATCCAGGCACCGATGGTGGCCTCGTCGTAGACCGACCACTTGGCGCCCAGCATGACGACGTGGCCCACGCCGTCTAGCGCGGGCAGCGGCCCGCCGTCAGGGACCAGGTGCACGGCAAGCTGCGCACCCCGGGCCGCGAATGCGGCCCCGATAAACCCGGCATCGTCGATCTCGTGGTGACGGATCACCAGCACGCGCATGCGCCAACCTCCCGACTGCGCCGTGCCCTCAGGGCACTGTGTTACTGAGTCACTGTTTCACTGAGGGCACTGTGTCACTAAGGGCAGTGCCACTGAGGGCACCATGTCCCAAACGGCACTTTGTTATCCGGGACACCAGGGCCGCCTGTGCGCAGTCATCTTCGCCGAGCCGTGCTCCGGCCCAGCCGGCGCAGGACGAGGAAGGCGAACGGGATCAGCCACCACGGGAACAGGGCACCGTGCCCGGGTCCGCGGACAGCCAGGACAACCATGACGGATCCGATGGCCGCCACCGCTACAGCGGCCCAGGCGGCCAGGGCGCGGTATCCGGCTCGCCGGGGGCCAGCGGCGTCGGTCACCTCCGCGACGGCCAGGGGCGGAAGGTCGGCCATCAGACCGGCCAGGTCCTCCCCGGTCCGCGCGCTGAGTGCCTGGCCGGTCCGCTCGTCGAGTTCGGCAGCGGTCAGGCGGCCGGCCTGGAAATGCTCGCTCAGTTCTGCTAGCGCGCTGTCACGATCGGCATCGGACACCCTGAGATATCCGGCCGCGCTGGCCCTCGGGCTGGTGTCCATGACGCATCCCTTCCTGCTCAGGCACCCGGCGTCAGCCGGACCCGGTCCGAGCGAATCTCTGGCTGGTCTTCCTGGCGGGAAGCCCCCGCCGGCGCGCCGGGAGATTCCCTGCGATCTGATGTCGTGCGCCTTCGGCTAGGCCTGCGCGCGAGCCGGCGTCCGCGGCGCGGTCTCGGCGGCAGCCACGGGGAGCTTGCGGGCGCGCAGCCTCAGGACGACGAGCCGGGCGGTGACCTCGGTCAGGGCCATGATGACCAGCGCCGCCACCCAGGCGTCCGCGCTGGTGATGCTGTGCACAGCAGAGAACCGCGCGATGGCCGGCCCGGCGCCGTGGCCGGAGAAAAAGGCGAAGGCCATCCGGGAGCCGATGCCGGCAACCCACAGCACGGCGGCCACCCCGCCGGCCCTGGCGAGTGCCACGCCGTCGCCGCCGCGCCGCATGCGGGTCGCCATCGCGCACCCGATGCCCAGGGCCGCCCCGGTCGCGGCCAGGGTGAGGTCGAGCGTAATGTCGTTGCCCGCGGTCCGGGACCGCGCGGAGGTAGTAGGCAGCAGCCCCGGCCACCAGCGCGACCGGCAGCACGAGACTTATCAGGTCGAGCCGGCTCTCCCGGATCTGGCGCAGCACGAGCAGGACGAGGATCGCGTTGATGATGTATCCCGTAGCATTCACGGTGTTCCTCCGGTGGGTAGCCGGTCCCCGTTAGGACCGGCACCATGAACGCTAGGTCGGCGGGCCCGCCAGGCCATCGGTCCCCGAGTGGAGCTTTCCGCTGGCCTGAGCTCCACCCTCGGGTTGACCGGGCCCCTAGACCAGGGCCCGCGACCCGCGAAGCGTGCCCCTGGCTCGGCGCCGGCCTCAGCTCGGCTCGGCCGGTCCAGGCGGGCGATCATCCGCATCGTGGTGGACTTGCCCGCCCCGTTCGGGCCGAGGAACCCGGTCACCATGCCCGGTTCCACCACGAAACTCAACCGGTCGACGGCGGTCTTATCCCCGTACCGTTTGGTCAGGCCATCAATCTCGATCATGTTCGTCCTTCCCTCGATGTGGTTGCTCTTGGATGTAAGCCTGCGTTCGGGCCCTGAGGTGCGACTGTCGTAGCGCTGAGGCGAGGCTGTCGTAGCGCTGAGGCGAGGCTGTCGTAGCGCTGAGGCGGGGCGCGGTTTCCGGCATATCTGTCGGTGTGGTGAGTTTGCCGGACGAGGGCCGTACGGTGGAGGTCATGGAGGTCCGGCTGTTCGGCGAGCTCGAAGCCGTGGCTGCGGGCGCCGGTGCCGGTCCGCGGCGCCAAGCAGCGGGCCCTGCTGGCCCTGCTGGCCCTGCAGCGGGGGCAGCCGGTCAGCGCCGACCGGCTGATCGACGTGCTGTGGGGCGATGGTCAGGCCGCGAATCCGGCCAACGCCTTGCAGGCGCAGATCGGGCAGCTGCGCCGTACCCTCGGGCCAGCGGCGATCCTCACCACCGAAGCCGGCTAAGCCCTGTCCGCCGGACCCGACGAGGTCGACGTCGTCCGCTCTGGGCGAGGCCCTGCGCCTGCGGCGCGGCGAGCCGCTGGCCGAGTTCGCTTATGCAGGCTTTTTTGATGCCGAACGGGCCCATCTGGACGAGCTGACTCTGGTGGCGATCGAATAGCGTGCCCCTGGCTCGGCGCCGGCCTCAGCTGGGCGTGGCCAGCCCGTGCCGGAACGCGTACCCGACCAGCTGCGCGCGGTCGCGCAGGCCGGTCTTGGTGAAGATGTGGTTGATGTGCGTCTTCACCGTGGCCTCCGAGACGAACAGGGTCGTGGCGATCTCTGTATTGGACAGCCCGGCCGCGATGTGGCCCAGCACTTCCACCTCTCGCGGGGTCAGCTCGTCGGGGAGGCGGGCCGGCCCGGAATCGGCGGCCGCGCCGGATGCGCCGGCGGCCTGGGCCACGGCGAAGTGCCGGCCGCTGCCGAGGGCGTCGAGCAGCCGCCGCTGCACTGACGGGTCAAGCTGCGCCTGGCCGGCGGCTACCGCGGTGATGGCCCGGTGAATCTCGTCAGCGCCGGCGTCCTTGGTCAGGAATCCCCGGGCACCGGCCTGCAGCGCGGAAAAGACCCAGGCATCGTCGGAGTACGTGGTGAGGACGACCACGCGGGTCTCGGGCTGTTCGTCGCGCAGCCGCTCGGTGGCCTCGACCCCGTTGCAGCGCGGCATGTTCAGGTCCATCAGGACGACGTCGG
>JBEKCN010000222.1:0-6267 GCA_050014855.1 Streptosporangiaceae bacterium
CGAGCGTCCAGGCGCGAAGGGCGGATCGCTGGATGTGGAAATGCGTCCATGTCATTCGCCAGGAGGATGGGGCCAGAGGTTCGCCATGACCTAGGGACCACCTGGCCGGTTACGTGAGCATCATGGTGTGGCTGGGGCGGGGTCGTCAACCTGGGGTGCGGGCGGACGCTGGCGGCGGCGGTAGGAGTCGCCTTCGACGATGAGCTCGTGGCAGGTGGAGGTGAGCCGGTCGATGGCGGACTGGGCCAGGAGCGGGTCGGTCATGAGCGGGAGCCATTCGCTGGCGTCGCGGTTGGAGGTGACGACGGTGGAGGCCCGGCGGTGGCGTTCGGTGATGATCTCGTAGAAGTCGGTGGTCTGGGCCGAGGTGAGGGGCTGGAGGGCAAAATCATCGATGATGAGCAGCTCGACAGCGGCCAGGCGGCGGTACTCGGCTTCGAGGGTGTTGTCGAGGCGGGCGGCGGTGAGGCGCTTGAACAGCTTGTCGGCGCGGGCCATGTGGACGGTGCGGCGCCGGCGGATGGCGATGTGGCCCAGGGCGGTGGCCAGGTGTGTCTTCCCGACGCCGACGGGACCCAGGATCAGGGCGCCGTAGGGTGCGTCGAGGAACCGCAGGGAGACCAGTTCGTTCCATAGCTGCTGGTCGTAGCGGATGGCGGCGCTGGGGTCCCAGGTTTCGGTGCGCATGGAGGGGTCCAGGCCGGCGTTGCGGGCGCGCAGCGTGATGGAGCCCGCTTCGCGGCGGGTGACTTCGTCGGCCAGGACCAGCTGCAGGAAGTCGGCGTGGGGCATGTTGCTCTGGCGGGCCAGGGTCAGCCGCTCGGGCAAGGTGGCGGTGAGCTTGCCGAGCTTGAGGGATCGCAGGGTGGCTTTGAGGTCGGGGCCGAGCGGGTCGGTCAGCGGTGACATGGGAGTGTTCCTTCCGTTGTGCGGGGATGGGGACGCGGGCAGGGGGCTGCTGGCTGCGGCTCCTGCCGGCGGCAGGCCGGTCAGGGCTGGCTGGTGCTGGCGGTCCTGGCCGTCCTGGCCGGGCGGGTGCCGCCGGCCGCGGGCGTGCCGCCAGGTGCGGGGGACGCGGTGTCGAGGCGGCGCTGGTGCTCACGTTCGAGGCTGAGCTGCTGCTCGGCGTGCTCGGCACGGGCCTGCCAGGTGCCGGCGAGGGCCTGGATCGTGTGGATCTGGGCAGCGCATGCGGCGGCCTGGGCGTCGCGCTCGCGGGCGGCGTCGATGCGGACGTGGTCGTTCTCGGCGCGGGCGTCGGCTTCGGCTTGCCGTGCCCGGCTGGTCTCCGTGCTGGCGTGCTGGCGGGCCTGAGCGGTTTCGGCGAGCGCGGCGTCCCGCTCGGCACGGGCGGCGTCCCGGTCACTGCTGGCCTGGGCGATGGCGGCTTCGGCTTGCTGCCGGATCCCGGTGATCTGGGCATCTGCCTGATCGCGGATGGCCTGCGCGCGGGCATCGGCGGCGTCCGCGCCGGTGCGGGCACCGTCAGCTGCCTGCAGCGCCGCCCGGGCATCGTCGCGGGCTGCGTGCATCGCCTCGGCGGCGGCCTGGGCGTCCTGGACGGCTCCGGCGGCCTGGGCCTGGGCCACGGCGGTCTCGGCCTGGGCCTGGCGGCGAGTGGCGTCAGCGGCGGCCAGCGCCGCGCTGACCCGGCCGGGATCAGCGGCGGCCAGCTCAGCGGCTGCGGCGCCTGTCAGCTCGGCGGCCTGGGCGAGCAGCTGCTGCAGCCCGGCCAGCGCGCCGGCCGCGGCCGCCTGCGGCTGCCCGGCAGCGGCGGCGCGGCTGCCGTTATGCCATTTGCGTGAGCACGCCGGGCCGCAGAACAGCCGCGGTGCGCCCCGCCCGGCAGCGGCGGGCAGCTCGATGCCGCATCCGGGCTGCTTGCAGCGGCGCGGATCGTCCGTGACGGGCGGTGCCGCGACGCCAGCCAGGCCGGGAACTGGTATCTGGCCGTTTACCTGGTCAGTCATGTCAGGACCTTTCTTTTTCTTTCCGCACGGGAGAAGAAAAGGAATGAAAATAAAAGCGGGGGACGAGATGATGAGCCGCGCCGCGGCCCGGGATCTGCGGCGGCGGGCAGGTCAGAGCCGGCTGCCGCCGTCGACGACCTGCAGCCGTATGCCGGTCGCGGTGGCGTACTCGGCCGGGTCACGGGCGAACCGGCCGGTCCCGGCGGGAGCAGCCGCCTGCACCGCCTGGTTCTTCTCGGTGGCGTTCACCAGCATCGACTCGATCTTGGAGACATTGATGACGTCGACGTCCAGGGCACGGGCGCAGGCCGCCTCGGCCGCCGCCGGGCCGTAGCGTTTCGCCAGCCCGACCAGCCGGTAAACCGACCGCATCATCATCCACGGCGCGTCGCCGTCCAGCAGCCGCTGCGCGTAGATCCCGACATGCTCGCCATAGCAGCCGGCCTGGGCGACCATGCGGTCCACGGTGCGGGTGGCATACCCTTCCACTCCCGGCGGCATGTCCGCCGCGTCGGTGGACCGGCCGCCAGGCCGCTGCCGCGGATGGGTCTTGATCAGCTGATCGCGCAGGTAGACCTTCACCAGGTACTCATCAGCGCGGGCTGTCACCCGCATCCCCACATGCCGCCACGGCACCGAGTACAAGGCCCTGGCGACCTGGATGTGGTAGTCGACGTGGACTTTGACCTGCGCCCAGTACGGCACCTGGTAACGCTCCGCCGGTGCCGGGCGCAGGCGCGGAGCTTCCTGCGCGGCGAACACCACCGCGGGCACCTGCCGGGTGGTGCCGTGCACCCGCGTGTTCGCCGCGGCCAGCCAGCCGGTCATCTTCACCCGGGCGTCCGCCAGGTCCAGGAGCACCTCCCCGGCGAAGAAGCTCCCCTGCACGTACTTCACGCCGGCTTCGACCCGCGGTTTGTCACGGGGATGACGGACCCTGGCCGGATCGGTGACGAACCCCCGCGCCTGGGCGTACTCCAGCCACTCGCGGGTCAGCCGCGGATTGACCGCGTCCGCCTTCGCCACGACCGGGCTCATGTTGTCCGGCACTACCACCGCGAACACGCCGCCGAAGAACGCCCACGCCGCCTCGCACCCGGCGATGACCTCTTCCAGCGTCATCGAGAACGTCAGGTAGACGAACATGAACCGGGAAAAGCAGGCGGTGAACACCAGCGCGTGCAGCTTGCGGCGCTGGCCCTCCCGGCCCTCACCTGCCGGGATCAGCCCCAGATACCCGAAATCGATCTGCAGCTCACCGCCCGGCGGCCCGTCATCGACCGGCGTGGTGAGCTTCTTCCCGCCAGCCCCGCACCGCTCGGCGGCGAACCGGTGCAGCGTCCGCTCCGCCACCACCACCCCCTGCCGCGAGAGCAGGATCCCGATCTTGACCACCGGCACGCCGGCCTCAACCCACGCGGTGACCTGCTCACGGCAGGCCTCCAGCTCCGCCCACCCCGCACCGTGCCCGTCCGGGCGCACCGGCCGGATCACAGACACGACCTGCCCGATCAGCTCATCGGTCAGCTGCTCCTCCCCGCCCGCGCGAGACAGCCCGGCCGCCACCGCAGCCCCGACATACCGCCTGCTGGTCTTGCGGTCAACGCCGGCCTGCGCGGCCACCGCCCGCTCGCTCTTCCCCGCGAGCCAGGCCCGCAGCACCTCACGAACCTCAATCACAGACACCTCCCGGAACACCATCCCGGCGACCTCCAGCCGCTCGACTGGGAAGATCACACCGGGATGAAGCCGGACAAGCGACACACCGCGCCGCTGGTCCAGCTACTGGCGACCGGGTGGTCCCATGCTCATGGCGGAAAACACCTCAACCTGGTCCCATGACGCTGGCGGATGACACACTGCTCCATGGGTTCAAGTCAGTTTCATAGGGTTCGAGTGGGTTCCGCTGGCCGTCTAGCCTGGCTCTGGTCCCTGAATCATTCCGGCCCAGCAGTTGCCCTAGGCGACAGGCAGCGTTTCTGCACGTCAGAGCGCATACGGCCCTCCGTCTGCTGGAGATCGACTTCAGCGCTGTAGCACATAGAGCAATGTGGGGATACGGGGTCGGTCCCCCCTCGATCTGGAACCCCTCCATCTGAGAGTGGCTCTCGCCCCGCGGGTGTGCTGGTGACAGGGATATTTGACCCGCACACCCGGCGCGGCGCCGGGGGGTGAGGTCAACCGCAGGCCGGCGGCAGGTCCATGAAAGGGTCCATCAGTGGCCCGCGCGGTGCCGTGTCGTTGTCCCGGGGCCTGGCACGCGGCCGTGCCAGAAAGTCCTGGCCGCGGGTGAGCGGTACCGGCGGTGCCGGCGGGCAGTCACCCGCCGGGCATGTGCGCCGGCCCTCCGTGCCGGCGGAGCCGCCGGCTGCAGGGTTCACCTGCCTGCCGCCCGGGCCCTGCTGCTCCCCCCGCGGCCGGGCAGTCCGCCACCCCGTGCGGCTTCGCCTTCACGGGGGCGTGATGAAACGTGCCCGGCGCAGCTTTGAGTCGTTCGCTGCGCTCGCCAAGGCTGGTGCCGCGCCCGGAAAACGGGAAACCGGCGGCACCGTTTCCCGGCGGTCCCGGGCAGGGACAACCGGCCAGGCGGACGTCGTCCCCGGGGCACCACCGGCGATGCCACCGCAGCACGCGCCCCCAGACAGCGCAGTCCGGTATCCCGCACGCCGCGTACGAGGCGGCCAGCACAGGGCACTTCGTGGCCACTGCGGCGGGACTGGCACTACAGGAGGTGACGGGCAAGTCAGGTTCCCGGCGCTTCCCCGTGACCGTCACCCATCTTCCGGTCACCCGCTGCCAGATATGCCACCACACCGTCGCCTACCGGCCCGGGAAGGCCAGCGATGCCCTGACCGGGCACTACCGCCAGGCCCACCCGAAACACCCGGCCTCTCCTCCTCCCGGTAGCCAGCCACACACAGATCGCCTGCCGACCGCAAACACCGCTGCCCGGCACGGGCCAGCCGGCCCGGCAGGACCACCCCACAGACCCCAGCGGTCACCAGCCGCGGCCAACCCACGGGGAGGGCACGCGCGATATCCGCCCCGGCGCGGCGAGGCGCCTTACTGCGGCGATCAACTCGGCTGTGCACACCAGGCCGACCTGGTGCACCAGATCGCCTCCGGGCCGTGCCGGGAAACATCCGGATCTGCTTGATATGGAGGTGATCGTGAGGCTCCAAGACCGAGAAGCACTGCGCCTCGTATCTCCTGTACCTGCTGCGCGAGACGGAGTTCGAGGGAAGCCTCCTCGACAACCCGTACCTGAGATCGGTCGGCCTTGACGGCGCCATTCTCGCAGAGCGCCTGCCCGGGTTCCCCGGGCTCGCGTTCCGGCGGCAGGGCAACCTCATCGACTTTGGCTGGCGCCACCAGGACCTGCGCGCCTGGGCAGCGGCTGTGCGTGCCGAGAATTCCGTCCACGTCTCTGACCAGCAGAGTTGCTCTCCCCGCCGTCCGGCCGTGATGATCACTGATCATGTGCCTTACCCGGATGAGCCGAACGGGATCGGAACCTTGATGACCTGGGCGCTGGCCCAGGCATTGGTGCCTGGCACGGCCTGCCAGATGGTGAGCTGGGTGCTGTGAACGGCCAGGGCATCCCATCCGCCTGAGGGAGCCGGCGCGAGGGTCGCGGTGTCTGGGGGTAGTGCCGGCAGTTGCCGCCACGGTCCCGGGGCGCTGGTGATGGCCGCTGCGCGCCGGTGGCTCAGGGTGATGGCGAGGCTGCTGCCGGGCCCGGGCGATGCGGAGGTCAGGGTGGCCCCGTTCAGCGGCAGCGGCGGCGACAGTGTCCAGTGCGCGCCGCCGTCAGCAGACCAGCCGGCCAGCAGGCGTTCCGCCGGCCCGGTTCCTGTGCCAAGCAGTGCCGTGGTGGTGTGTCCGGTGGTGGTGAGCCGGAGCACGGTGATGGCCTGGTGGGCATAGGCAGCGGGCAGCGCGGGTCCGGTGAGCTGCCACGTCCGGCCGGTCCGGGAGAAGATCCCGGCGGTTCCGGGACGGCCGCAGCCCGCGCCCAGCAAAGGCTGCCCGGACGGGCTGAACGCGGCCGCGGTGACGCTGCCTGGCTGGCACCGGGTTCCGGCGGGGGATGTCGCGAGCGCCCGGCGGGTCACCAGCCGGATCCAGCCTGTGCCGCCTTTGCCGGAGATGTCGGTGGTGCCGTCGGTGAGCAGCGCCAGCAGGCGCCCGCTTGCGGGGTCGGCGGCCAGGGCGCCGGGGACGTCGGCCAGCGCGGCGTCGAGCAGGCCAGGTGACCAGGCTTTGCCGTTGTCCCTGGTGGTGGCGAGCGGGGAGT
>JBEKCN010000223.1:0-6259 GCA_050014855.1 Streptosporangiaceae bacterium
CCGGCACATTCTCCGGCCGGCAACCGGGCTGCTGATGGGTGTCGCGGCACGTGGACGGGTTCGACCACCGGCTCGGGCGGAACTATGTGAACCGCCAGGGAGCCTGGCTCATACCTGCGGTGCTGGGTGCGTCCGTAACCGCCTTGCTGTGCTGGGGGGCCTGGGTATCCGCGCATGACCCGAAGTGGCCGTACCAGGGCCACACCTGGTGGCGGGTGGCCCTGCGTCCGGCCAGCGACCAGACGCTGCTGGCCGCCATCGCGGTGTGGTTCGCCGCGCTGGTCTGCTTCTGGTGGCCGCGCAAGCGGGCTCCCGCCGTGGTGGGGCTCACCACCGTGGTGGCCATGGTGCTCATCGGCGGGGTGCTGGGCACCACCGCGCTCCTGCCCTGCCGCGGCGGGGAAACCCGGACCGCCGTGGCCGCCTGGGTGCTCGGCCTGTACGTCGGCAACCCGCCGGCCGCCTACCAGACACCGGTGTGCCCGGGGCAGCCGCCGCTCGCGTTGCAGCTCGGGCAGATCACCTGCTTGGCCGCCACGCTGATCGGCGCGCTGGCCGCCGCGGCGGTGCTGTGGCAGCAGCCGCTGGGCCGCTTCAAGGCCCGCTTCGTCAGGGACGCCACGATCCTCACCGGGCTCGACGCGCTGACCATGCCGCTGCTGCGGAAGCTCGCCGAAACGGGACGCCCGGCCAGCATCGTCGTCATTGAACCGGACGCTGGCCATCCGCTGCTCGACGAGGCCCGCGGCACGGGAGCGCATGTCATGGTCGGCGACCCTGCCTCGGCGCGAATACTGCTGCCGATCATCGCCGGGTGGCGCGGCTGTGCCCTGAGCTATCTCTATGCGCTGCGGCCGGACGTGGCGGACAATGAACCGATCCTGGCCACGGCCCGGGCCATCCTGGACCGTTACCGGCCCGATCCGGAAAGGCAGCCGCACCTCATCATGCGTATCGACGATCCGCGGCACGCGCAGCACTGGCGCGGCTGGCACGCCGGCACCTCCAGCCGGTACTTCCAGGACGCATTAAGTTCACAGGAGTCGACCGCAGCCTCTCTGGCCAGCCAGCTGGTCCGCACCGGGGCACGGCAGCTGCTGTTGTGCGGAGACAGCACCCTGGCCCTGGCCGCGCTGCTCGAACTGGCCCGCCAGGCCTGGGAGCATCAGGAGCTCAGGGCCGCCGCGGTCATCGGCCGGGACAGCCATCCCGGTGCCGTCCCGCCCGCCGGGGACAGCCCGGCTCCGTTCACGTTCGAACGTGTGCTGCTCCTGGACCGCCGCTCGCGCGATCTCCGGCGCGAGTACCTGGCCACCTCCTCCCGGTCGATGAGCCAGGCCCTGCCCGCCGTGGTCCCGCAGCCCGATTCATGGCAGGAACAGCTGCTCGCCATGCTGGACGACATGCCGCTGGCTGCGGCCGCCCAGACCACGGTGGTGATTGCCGACCGGCTATCCGACGCCACCATGCACGAGGCAGGCCGGGTGGCCCGCCTGCATCCGGCGGTTCCGGTGTTCGTGCTGGCCTCAGACGGAGCAGGCACCAGCGATGCCATCTTCGACCTGCTGCGGCCCTTCCAACGGAGTCTGCTGGTGGACGGAGAGGTGCCGTCGGACGCATGGACCAGGGTGGCCAGGCACTGGCACGAGTGTTTCCGGCTGCGCCATCCGGCCGTGCCCGGCGACCCGCGGACCATGACCGGACGGCCCTGGGGCGCGCTGGATGAGTTCATCCGGCAGGACAACATCCTTCAGCTCCGCTCGATCATGACCGCGGTGGTCGAGCGCGGGCGCCGGTGGGTGCCCGGCCGCTCCGTCGCGCCGGGCAGCTTCATCGAACTTAACGAGCATGACCTCGAGCAGATCGCCCGGGCCGAACACACGCGGTGGTTCCGGCGGCGGCTCGCGGCGGGCTGGTCCGCGGACGGGATGCGGGCCGCCCGGCGAAGACGAGGGGGCGGCGCGGCGCTCGTCAACCGCCGGGTGGTCCCGTGGACCTTGCTGCCCGCGGATGACCGGGACCGGAACATCGGGTACCTGCGATCGCAGCTCACTCAGCTGGAAGACGTTGGCTTCGTGCCTGTGGTGCCGGCCGGTGGCCCGGCCTCAGCGGCTGAGTTCGAGCGGATGGGCACCGTCCAGGCCCGGCGGCTGGGTGCACGCCGGACCTGGACTCGCCGGTCCGGCGACGAACTGTCCGGCGACGCCGGGGACTGGCGCGTCCGGGACAATTCGGGTGACGAGCGGACCGTACGCGACATGGAATTTCGCGCCAGCCATCAGCCGCTCGGCGGGGAGGAGTGGCGTCGCACGGGCACATTTCTCGCCTGGCAGGTCAGCGAGACTCAGGTCCTGCGGACGATGGAGGGCCGCGCCATCGCCCAGCCCGGGGACTGGGTGGTCGAAGGCTACGGCGGCGAGCGGTGGCCCGTCACCGACGAGCAGTTCCGGCGGACTTACCGGGCCGTCAACGGTCATCTTGCCTCCTAAGCCGGGCGAGCTCACCGTAGGTGCCGGTCCGCGCGCCCGTTCGTGAAGTCGCCGTGGCATCCGCGCCGGCCGGCCCGGGGAGAAGGCCCGGGGAGAATGGGCCCGCGCGACCTCACGAAACCCGGGTGGAGGACGTCTTCAGGGCATGGCAGGCAAAGAACCGTTTGAGACGGTGGTGGCGGCGCACGGCGGCACCGTGCTGCGCGTGTGCCGGGCCGTGCTCGGCCTGGCAGACGCCGACGACGCGTGGTCAGAGACGTTCGTGGCCGCGATGAAGGCGTATCCGGACCTGCCGGGCGACGCGAACGTGGAGGCCTGGCTGGTGACGATCGCGCACCGTAAGGCCATCGACGTCACCCGGGCGGCGGGGCGGCGCGCGATCCCGGTCGCGGACGTCCCGGACACCGGGACCGCCGATGGCGGCCGGGAAGACGTGCCCGGGGATCTCGCGGACGCCGTGAGCCAGCTTCCGGACCGGCAGCGGCAGGCCATCGCCTACCACTACCTGGCCGGCCTGCCCTACGCCGAAGTCGCCGGCATCCTCGGCGGGAGCGCCGAGGCGGCCCGGCGCGCTGCGGCCGACGGCATCGCCAAGCTCCGGCGCTCGTTCGCGGGCGCGGGCGAGAGGAGTTCCCGATGACGACCGATGATCTGGCCGGTGAGCTGGCCCGGGCCTTCCCCGGCCGCGCCGGTGAGCTCAGCCGGCTGCACGAGCGGCTGGCGGCCGCGGCACAGCGGGACGGCGTCCTGGATGTGGCCTACCGGACCATCGACAGCCCGGTCGGCCCGCTGCTGCTGGCCGCGACAGAGCTGGGGCTGATCCGCGTCGCCTACGCCTGCGAGGACCACGACGCGGTGCTGCAGGTCCTGGCGGACCGGATCAGCCCGCGGATCCTCAGCGCCCCGGTCCGCCTGGAGGCGGCCACCAGGGAACTCGGTGAGTACTTCGCCGGCCGGCGCCGCCGGTTTGACCTGCCACTGGACCTTCGGCTGTCGGCGGGATTCCGGCGTGCCGTGCTGACTCACCTGCCTGAGATCGGCTTCGGGCACACCGCCAGTTACGCCGCTGTGGCCCAGCTGGCCGGCAGCCCCAGGGCGATCCGGGCCGTCGGCACCGCCTGTGCGACCAACCCGCTGCCGGTGGTCGTGCCGTGTCACCGGGTTGTCCGCTCCGACGGCAGCATGGGCGGCTATCTCGGCGGTCCCGACGCCAAGCGCACCTTGCTCAGCCTGGAGGCAGCGTGAGCGCCGCACCGTGGCCCCGCCGCGTCGAGGCCACCGACTGGGATGGTCGGCCGCCCCGTCCGGCACGGCGTATCCGTGATCCGTTCCGGCCAGCGGTTCGCCCTCGGGCTCGTCTTCCTCGGCGCGGCCTGAGCCGCTGCCCGCTCCCGGGGGAGCCTGCCGCGGGACTGGATTGGCCCGGGCGGGAGTTGATCAGCGCCGGAGCGCGGGTAGCGTGGTCACCGGCAGCGCCCCGCGTTCCCCCGAGGAGACAGATGCCCAACCAGCTGGCCAGCACGATGACGGTGCCCGAGCTTGCCCGGCAGGCGGCCGCGGCGATCGAGGCGCTGAATCACCTGACCCAGGGCGGCGGCGAGCTGACCGCCCCTGGTGAGGTGCACGACGTCATCGCGAGCCTGGGCCTGATGGGCCAGGGCCTGCCACGGCTTTGCGAGCAACTGGCCCGCTTCCTGGTCACCCACCATGAGGACGGCCAGGTCGCGCACGACGCCGGTCAGGACCCGGACCTGTCCGTGACCGAGGTGACCGAGGCCCTCACGGCCGCCGGGCAGGCGGCGGACATGATGACCGCCGCGCTGGAAGAGGCGCACCAGGCCTCGGCTGAGCTGCGGACCGCTCGCTAGCCACCGTCCGGCACGGCGCCGCGGAAGGCGCGCGATCCGTCCCTGACGAGGCCGCGCCAGGCAGATACGCGCGACCAGGCACACACGCCAGCCCGAGGCGGGTCGTTACGGTGCCCCCTGCGCCTGCTCAGGCAGCGCGCCGCTAATCGCCGTAGATCGCCGCCGTCACGGTGGCGGTGGCCGTGCCGCCGGAATCGGTCACCCCGCCCGTGACGCCGTTTCCCGTGCCGCTGTCGCCGGAGCCGGTCGTCGTCCCGCCCGACACGCCAAGGCCGTGACCGAAGATCGAGACGTTGAGGCTGTCGCCATAGATCTGATCGTCCAGGGTCGCCTTGACCGGTGCCGCACTTTCAGCCGCCGCGCCGTGGGTACCCGCAACCGCATGGGCGACGGTGGCCACCCCGGTCCGCGCGCTGCTCGTGCTGTGACCTGCGAGATAGCCGACGCCAACGGCAACCACCAGTATGAGTGTCGCGATGACACCTGCGGCGGTGGCTACGGCTCTTTTCACGTTCACGTCTTCTCCTCGCTGTCTCCTAAGCGACGCGGAGCCAGTGCCAGTGGTGTACCGATCCGCAGCCAGACTTCCCATATCCGCAATTTTCGGGCGTTTCGTCCCGATTCTTTCTCGGAAAGAGGGCCGGCGACCACAATCGGGCCGGGGGCTGCAGTTCTCCGGATACCCCGCGTTCACGCGGCTCGCGCTCCACGTCCCGGCGAGCGGGCAGCAGTCAGAAGCGTACGTCCGGGCGATGGGCGCGACAAGATCGCGGGGCGATTGGATTAGTACGCAAATGCCCCAGAATGACCGCCTAGCGACACAAGGACACGAGCAGCGCACGATTTTCGGTCATTCTTATCGACTCGCACCGAGCCCGCGGGGCGTCCCGGGCGGAGTACGGCGGCCGCGCCGCGACGTTACGTTGCTCTTCGCCAGGGTAGAGAGGCGGCCATGGATACCCTAGCCGTCTCCGCCAGCCAGGATCGGCCGGTCGTGACCGTTCTCGTCCGCGCCGCGCTCGCCGGCGTCGCGACTGGAGCACGGTCCTTCACCGGGCTCGCCGCGCTGACCTTGGCCACCCCGGCGGCATCGGCGCGCCAGCCCGACCGCTGCCTCCGCCGTCCGTGGGTGAAAGGCCTCATTACGCTGGCTGCGGTACAGGAACTAGTGATGGACAAGCTGCCGCAGACGCCGAGCCGGCTGGGCGTGATCGGCCTCGGCGGCCGCGTCACGACGGCAGCAGCGGTCGGTACGGTCGCCGCCCGGCGCGGGCCGGGACCGGCCGTCGTGAAGCCGGAGACGCCGGGCACCCATACGCAGAGCGCTGATGCGGAACTGACGGCCACTTCGGGCCCGGCGCCGTCCGGCGCCATGGTGGCGGCCGCCGTGACGACGGCCGTGAGCGCCGCTGTGGGCGCAGCATGGCTGGGAGCGGCCTGGCGCAAGGCAGCCGCTGAGCGGTTCGGCACCGACTATGCCGGGGCGGGAATCGAGGACGCCGTGGCCATTTCGCTGGCCTGGCTCGCCACCCGCGTGTAACGGCGGCCGAGCCGACCGCCGCACGGCACCCGAGTACCTGTTCATCGCCCGCCGACCCCGGTCCCGGCAATGCCCTGCTGAAGCGAAGCGAAGCAAATATGCTGGCCCAGATGGCCACAATCGGGCAATTCCCGGTCGTTCCGTACGCACATCTGGCCTACCCGGGAGCGAATCAGGAGACGCATGGGGGGTTACCGGCGGTTTTGCGTCCAATGCGGCAGCGAGACGAAGCAGGGGGCCCGGTTCTGCGCGAACTGCGGGCAGGCGGCCGCGGCAAGCACGCCGCAGCCTGCGGTGACCAGCGACCATGACCTGGCCCCGGGCGACCCGCAGGTGCCTGCCCCGTCGCCGCCGTGGGACAC